>JAGQQP010000152.1 GCA_020426085.1 Planctomycetaceae bacterium
GGACCCGCTGATGGGGCTGTGATCCGAGGCGTGCATCTGGCAGAGGAGCTCTATGGGGTGGAAGTTCAAAGCGTCTCTCCAGCAGATGTCGTCGAGCGATTCCCCGGATTTCATATACCAGACGGTTTTGAAGTGACGCATGAACCGGAGGCTGGTTTTCTGTATGTAGAAAAATGCGTGCAGACTTACCTGGAGTGTGCGCAGACACAAGGGGCGTACGTCTGTCTGAATGAGCAGATTCAGGAAGTGAAAGTCAGCGACCGGTCAATCGAAGTCACGACAGATCAGCAGTCGATTACCGCTGATTCATTAATCGTCACAACGGGAGCCTGGAGCAGCGGCTGCCTGAGCGAATTACAGTTGCCACTGGAAGTTGTACGGAAGGTGTTGCTGTGGAATCCGGTTCGTGAGCCGGTTTACAATCTGGATGCGGGGCGGGGGAGTTTCTTTTTTGATATGCCAGAAGGAGAGTTCTACGGCTTTCCCTCACTGGATGGAGCGACTCTCAAACTGGCGGAGCATACCGGAGGAGAAACCGTGGATGATCCAACACTTGTAGATCGGTCGCTGCATGAGAGTGATGTGCCCCGCGTTTCCCGTTTTGTAGAAGCCGTGATGCCGGCACTGGAGCCACGGCCCATCAGGCACGCCGTCTGTATGTATACGCGGACGCCCGATGGCCATTTTATCGTTGATCGGCATCCTGTGAATCAGCGGGTTGTGTATGGAGCCGGATTCTCAGGGCACGGATTCAAATTTGCATCCGTGATGGGTGAGATTCTGGCTGATCTGGCTACGACGGGCGCAACCGCATTACCGATCGAATTCCTGTCGGCTCAACGATTCCATGGCTGAAACAGTTCAGTCTGCAGGCGTGGTGGGCAGGATGTGTCCCATCTTATCCCGTTTGGTCTGCAGGTAGAATTCCCGATCTTTATGGGGAGGGGCAACAATGGGGACCTGTTCTACCACTTCCAGGTCAAAGCCGGTGTAGACGTCGGAATCGGTTTTCTTGGGATTGTTGGTCAGCAGTCGGACTTTCGTCAGCCCCAGGTCTTTCAGGATCTGAACGCCGACGGTGAAGTCACGGCTGTCTGCTTTGAATCCCAACTGGATGTTTGCTTCAACTGTGTCGTAACCCTGATCCTGCAGAACATACGCTTTGAGTTTGGGGATCAGGCCAATCCCGCGACCTTCCTGAGGCAGGTACACGACGGCTCCAGCGCCTGCTTCGTTGATGGCAGACATGGCCATATGCAGCTGGTCGCCGCAATCACAACGTAGTGAATCCAGCAGATCGCCTGTAAAACAGGATGAATGCATGCGAACCAGTGGGGCTTCCACGGAAGCAAGATCTCCCCACACCAGTGCAACCGGTTGCTGGTTTTCATGTTCTACTGAGTAACCGATGACCTGGACCGTGCCATAGTTTTTGGTGTTAATGGGGACTTCAACTTCACGGTGCACCAGCTTCTCACTGATGTAGCGATGTCGAATGACTTCGGCGGTCGAAATAATCGGTATGTCGAACTGCTCGGAAATTTCTCGCAACTCCTGGGCATCGGCCATGCCGAAACCTTTCTGGCTGAGAATTTCAATCAGCACGCCAACTGGTTTCAGGCCAGCCATCTGCAACAGGTCGCCGGTCGCTTCGGTGTGGCCGGCGCGACGCAGAATTCCCCCCTGTTTGGCGAGGAGCGGATGGATGTGTCCCGGGCGGACAAAATCCTTTGCCTGTGCGTGTTCGTCGCTTAAGGCGCGAATGGTAATCGCGCGGCATTCCGCACTGACTCCACTGCCGCTGTCTTTGTGGTCAATTGGAATCAGAAACTGCGTCTGGTTGGGGGCTGTATTTTCTTCCGGGCCGACAATCGGGTTCAATTGCAGGCGGTCTGCCACTTCTTCCGGCAGTGAAACACAGAGTTCACCACTCCCATAGCGGAGCAGGAATTGCACGATTTCCGGTGTAATAGCTTCGGCTGCGACAATAAAATCGCCTTCATTTTCCCGTTCGCTGGAGTCAGTCACGATGACCGGCTTGCCCGCCCGTAATTGTTCGAAGACGCGTTGGATATTAGGTATAGTTGAGTCAGCGTGAGCAGGTTCAGACATGGGTACGATTTGAAGCTACCTGGAATGTGGGATAAACGAATACTTAAAAATTTTTCCTGCAGGCAGTTCCCGTCGGAAAATTTATGCTAACTTTATTCTATAGAAGTGAGTTGGGCTGGCAATCAAAGAAATCCCGATTTTAAGAGAACGGTCTGATTACCCTGGAAATAATTGTCAGCGAGGTTGAATTACAGGCTTTCGGCGGCCAGGAATGATCTTTGTGAGATGATGTTATTGCCGGTTTTGACGGTAAGATCGTATTTGACATGTGAGTAAATACTAATGAGTCTGACTACGGCCGGCATGGGTATTGGGTGAACAAAAAAACATAAAAGACTAAGAAGGTATGTTAAAACGTTGACAATTAAATATTCTTTGATACATTGAATATCTTAGGAAAAGTACTTTGCATTAAAGCCCTTTTTCCTGACCCGCAAAATTGAATCTCTCAGTCATCACTGATTGGTTAACTTACCTTAAAAACTTTCCTGAAAAAACCAGCCAACAGCAAGCGTCTTACAAACATCATACTTTTAACGGTCTGCGTGATATCGCGCCAAACCTGATCACTATCAGACCAGAAGTAAAGAACGAAACCAGTTGCACAGGAGTTGACGTATGGATTTCCGAATCAATGGCTCTCGGACACCCCAGGTCCTTATGTTGTGTGGAGTGTTAACTCTGTCACTCTTCTCTGGAATTGCGGATGCGGCACCAGCTGCTGCCGTTGCCCCTGTCGATTTCAAAGAGATCCAGGTTGGTCCGCATCCAGGTGGCAAAGAAGTACTTCAACTGAGAGGCCCTGACTCCCGGCAACAGGTCGTTGTTACCGGAGTGCTTGCCAATGGTAAGCAGCAGGACGTGACCCGCGATGTGGTTTACGTGATTGCCGATCAGAGCATCGCTTCCATTTCCAGTGACGGTTATCTGACTCCTTTAAAAGACGGTCAGACGACGTTGACTATGACAGCGAAGAATGGCAAGTCTGTTTCCATTCCCGTCGCTGTGCAGGGGATCTCAAGTCCGGAAGCAATCAACTTTAAAAATCAGGTTGTGCCGATCTTTACCAAGCTGACCTGTAACAGTGGAGGCTGTCACGGCAAAGCCAGCGGGCAGAATGGTTTCAAACTGTCGTTGTTGGGCTTTTACCCGGAAGATGACTTCGAGTTTCTGGTCAAAGAAGGCCGCGGACGTCGTCTGTTTCCCTCTTCACCGGCTGAAAGTCTGTTGTTGATGAAAGGGACCGGGATCACACCTCATGGTGGTGGAAAGCTCATTAAACCCGATTCCTACGAATATCGTCTGCTGTATCGCTGGATTGAGCAGGGGATGCCTTATGGCAGCGAGAATGATCGTAAAGTGGTCTCTATCGAATGTTATCCTCCGACCCGCACCATGGATCAGGAAGCAGAGCAGCAGATTTCTGTGATCGCAACTTATTCAGATGGATCGACCGAAGACGTAACTCGGATGGCTTTGTTTGAAGCCAACGATACGGAAATGGCCGAAGTGAATAAGACAGGTCTGGTCAAAACACTGACCTTGTCTGGTGAAGTCGCCATCATGGCCCGTTATCAGGGGCAGGTCTCAACGTTCCGTGCGACGATTCCTCTGGGTGTCGAAATTGCATCTCTGCCCCAGTCACGCAATCTGATCGATGAAGCCGTCTTCAACAAACTGAAAGTTCTGGGGATTCCTCCTTCACCGGTATCCAGCGATGCCACGTTCATGCGACGTGTTTACATTGACATCACGGGAACAACACCGACCGAGGAAGAAGTCAAAACCTTCCTGACTGACAAAGATCCTGCCAAACGTGACAAGCTGATTGATAAACTCATCGACAGCCCCGCGTATGCTGATTACTTTGCCAACAAATGGAATATGGTGCTGCGTAACAAAAAGCTGCAGCCTGTTGATATTGCCGGAACCAATGCCTTCTATCAGTGGATCTGGGACAGCCTGTATGAGAATAAACCTTACAACGAATTTGTAGGCGAGATTCTGTCTGCATCGGGCGAGTTTCGTCAGAACCCGGCTGTGGTCTGGTATCGTGAAGTCAATACCGTTGAAGAGCAGGTGGAAGATACAGCACAGCTCTTCCTGGGGCTCCGTATTCAATGTGCCCGCTGCCATCACCATCCGTTCGAAAAATGGAGCCAGGATGACTATTACGGTCTGGCCGCATTCTTCAGCCGCGTGGGGACGAAAGATCCGACTGCCGGTTCGATTGGCGAACGTGGTTTCCGGGATCAGCGGGTGTATCACAAAGAAGGGATGGCTACAGCGAAAAATATCCGCTCTGGTGAAAACCTGAAGCCAACCGCTCTCGGGATGCAGCCTCTGGAATTAAGCCCCGAACGCGATCCGCGCGTTGCTTTAGTGCAATGGTTATCACGAACCGATAATCCGTTCTTCGCGAAAGCACTCGTGAACCGCTACTGGAAACACTTCTTTGGTCGCGGCATTGTCGAACCGGAAGACGACATGCGTGCCACTAATCCACCTGCCAATCCCGAGTTACTGGATGGATTGTCCAGGCATTTTGTCGAAAGTGGATTCGATATGAAAGAACTGGTACGGACGATCTGCCGTTCCAATGCTTATCAGCTCAGTTCATTGCCTAATGAATACAACCTGAAAGATAAACAGAACTTCTCGCGGTATTATCCCAAACGATTGACGGCAGAGGTGCTGTATGATGTCTTCCATCAGGTGACGAATTCCTCACAGCGTTTTTCTGGCTTGCCAGCTGATACGAAAGCCATTCAGATTACTGATGCCACCTCGGCTCCTTACTTCCTGAAAGTATTCGGTCAGCCACAGGCGGATACCGCTTGTGAATGTGAACGCTCTCAGAGTGCGAACCTGGCACAAAGTCTGCATCTGCTGAACAGTAAAGAAGTTCAGGATAAGATCACTGGTGCTTCGAGCCGGGCAGCTTTACTGGCCAAAGATACGAAACGGTCCAACGAGGAAAAAGTTCAGGAGCTTTATCGTTGGGTTTATTCTCGTGCTCCTCAGGAACAGGAAATGAAGTTTGCCCTGTCCTATATTGAACGACATAAAGAAAAGCCACAGATTGCTTATGAAGATATTATCTGGGCTCTGATCAATACCAAGGAATTCCTGTTCAATCATTAAAATAGACTGGCAGCGAACATTCGATGCCATCAGCGTGCCCTCCGGTGTGCTGATGGCATTTGTTCACAGCGAACGCCGATTCCCGGTGATCATGAATTCCGATAAAAGTCTCTGAATTTCAAGCTGACAACGTTTTTATGTTTAGACAATGGTTGTCGGCTTTTTTACAATAAACTTAAGATAACCTGCGTTGATTACGTTTTGCTGCGGTAAAACATGTTGATTGCAGGTTCCCTCCTGAAGTCCTCCCAGAAAATTCCATCCAGAAAATTGGTAGCAGTATTATGATGCATACGCGATTTTTTGACCGCCGTCGTTTCTCCACGAAGGTTGTTTGTTTTCTTGCTGCAGGATGGGCGATGGTTTTTTCAAACCACCTTCATTCGCTTCAGGCACAACTGCCTCAGACGATCGTTTATTCTGTGAATCCTTCGGGGGGACAGAAAGGTCAGACCATTGAAGTTCGCGTGACGAATGGGAAAGATCTGGATGAACTGAACGCCCTGTGGTTCAGTCACCCCGATATCAAAGCCACACCTAAAATGCAGCAGAGCAATGGAAAGCAGGTACCAGTTGCCAATACATTCGTGGTGACGATTGGTAACGATGTTCCCCCCGGTGTCTATGACGTCCGTGCGAAAGGCTTATATGGCTTGAGCAATCCCCGGTCGTTTGTTGTGGGAGATCTTCCAGAAAAAACGGAAGTCGAGCCGAACAATAAAGCGGACCAGGCAACTCCGATGGAGTTGGATTCAGTCATGAATGCCCTGCTCAACGGCGCGACTGATGTCGACTATTATTCATTCACCGGCAAAAAAGGGGATAAAGTCTCCATCGATTGTCGTGCGGCACGCATCGATTCACCAGTTGTTGCCATCGTCGAATTATATGGGCCGGATCAGAGACGGCTGGTCAGTGAACGTGATACGTTTCGCAACGATCCTTACATCAATCTGACACTCCCTCAGGATGGCGTTTATAAGATCAAGGTCTATGATCTGACTTATGCAGGTGGCGTTGACAATGTTTATCGCCTGAGTGTGCATAAAAAACCGCATATCGAGTTCATTATGCCCCCTTCGGGTGTTGCGGGAACCACTGGGAGCTATACCCTTTACGGCTACAATCTGCCAGGAGGAAAAGTTTCGGACTGGAGTATTGGTGACGAACCCCTGCAGGAAGTCAATGTGTTTATCACTCTGCCCACAAAGCCTACGACTTTAAAAATGGGCGAGCAGGGTTTTCCCCATGAAGTCAGTGCAGACGGTTATTCGTATGTCTGGGCAACACCTGCAGGAAGTTCCAATCCGGTAACGATCTACTATGCCGAAGGCACTGTGGTTCGTGATGAGCAGACTAAAGAAGAGACATTGACCCTGCCAGGCGAACTGGTTGGTCAGTTTGAAGTGAAGAACGATGTCGACTCGTTCCGATTTACCGGCAAAGCGAAAGAAAAATATTCGGTCGAAGTATTCGGTCAGCGGAACGGAATCGTGATGGATCCTGTCATCGTGGTGGAGCAGGTGATCAAAGACAAGGATGGCAAAGAGACATTCAAACAGCTGGCCAATGTCGGTGCCACAACCGTCTTTGCCGACCTGAGTGGTAAGCTGTTTGATACGCGTACAGACGATCCTTATTATCAGTTCACAGCTCCGGCGGACGGCGAATATCGCGTTACACTGCGTGATCTGCAGTTCGAAACCCGTGGTAACCCACGAATGGTTTATCGAGCTGTAATTCGACAGTCCCAGCCTGATTTTCGCCTGGTTGCTTTACCGCTTTATCCGCAGGCCGTCAATACCGGTGGTTCACCAGCAGCGATCACCCTGCGAAAAGGGGACAGCTTCAAGATTGCCGTCATGGCTCTCAGGCAGGATGGATTCAATGAAACGATTGAGCTGTCCGTCAAAGGTCTCCCTCCCGGTGTCACCTGTAAAGCAGCCAGTATTGGCAGTGGTGACAATAATGCGGAAATGATTCTGACTGCGGATGAATCCGCTCAGAAGTGGTCCGGTGAAATTGAAATCGTAGGGACTGCTGGTGCTGATGCGGCAAAACTGGAACGCGTCGCCCGGGCAGCCACAGTGCTTCGACCTGCGGCAAATAATGTGCGTGCCGATTCGCGTATCGCCCGTTCGCTGGCGTTATCGGTGATTGATGAAGTTGCACCGTACCAGGTCGTTGCGGATGTTGCCGAAGTGAATGTGAATCAGGGACGCCAGATTCTGGTTCCCGTGAAAGTGGTGAAACGAACCGGTTTTGATAATGCGGTTGCACTTGCTTGGAACGGCATTCCCAAGAACAGCAATATTACCGCAGAGAATAAAACGATCGCCAAAGGCAAAGCAGATGAAATGTTCCAGCTGTTTGTGAATAACAACGCCAAGCCTGGGGTGTATACGACCTATCTGCAGTCCACCGTCGATGTCTCTTATCGTCGTAATCCCGCGCAAGTTGATGAAGCCAAAAAAGAGCAGGCAGAAGTTACGAAAAAACTGACTGATGCACAGGCGGCTCTGGCTGCAGTCACGAAAAAACGGGATGAGATCGCCAAGGCCTCTGACAAAACAGCTGATCAGAAAAAAGCAGAACAGGCTAAAGCGGAAGAGGAAGTGAAAGCAGCAACCGCAGCAGTCAAAGCAGCGGAAGCAGCGAAGAAAGCAGTAGATGCGAAAGTTGCCGCTGCAGAAAAGGCAGCCGCTGCCAAAACCGTTAAAGTTTATGCTCCTTCGACACCGCTGGTTATTCGCGTCAAACCAGCACCGGTGACTCTGACATTAGCTGTCCCTGGAGGTGGTGCACTGAAAAAAGGGGCCGCGATTGACGTCAAAGCGACGATTAAACGCGTCAATGATTTTAAAGGTCCTGTGGAACTGACATTACCTTTACCGCCGGGGGTCACGGGAGTGACAGCGGATACTGTTCAGATTCCGGCAGATAAAACCGAAGTGACCATTCCGATCAAGGCATCGGCAGAAGCGACTGAAGGTGATCTGGCCAACATGGTGGTCAGGGCCAAAGCAGATTTCCAGGGAGAAGCTCTGGTCGATGCACCGATCAAGCTAAAAGTAACCAAATAATATAGAGAACCGTTTTTTTAATTCAGAAAATACAGGCGGTTGGTTGTTGATCCAACTGTTTCATCAGCGATATCAGAGGGGCATGTTATGCGGAACCGGTTTGCCAGTTTGGGTATGATGTTGGCTGCAGTTTTTGTCGCCGCGAATTTTGCAGTGGCAGAAGAAAAGCCGATTAAACCAGAAAAAGTTGATTTGGGACGTCCTGTCAGTTTTGAGAAAGATGTCTTTCCCATTCTGGACGCGAATTGTATCGCCTGCCATAACGTTGCCAAGAAAGAGGGTTCGCTCGTACTGGAGAACGTTGAA
>JAGQQP010000153.1:0-1688 GCA_020426085.1 Planctomycetaceae bacterium
ATCGTGACTCCCCTGATCAACTTTCGTTTTGTTGTGAACAAAAACGAATCACCAAAGAGACGGATGAACCACTTTTATCTAACAGAAAGATAAAAGAAATGGCCCGCTGGAGAACTCAACTTCGGATAAAGTAATAACGTAATCCACACCTGAGTCTCTACTGAGAGAATAAGTTGCCCTCAGACAACATGATGCCTTTTTTCAACAGAAACTGACGAAATTGTGAGTATTCAAATTGAAAGAATACAGGTCATACAGATTGTAACGGTTGCATTTTCTCGTCAGGTACTACGTTATGTTCATGGGCGAATCAGCAATAGAATCTGCAGGAAACTTCCAGAATTGAAGAATTTCTTCTGCGACCTGCGCGACAACTTTAGGCCCGGTCGTTGCTTCAATGTGTCCCAGGGAATGATGAATTAACTTCGTGTGCCACTGCTTTGCCAGTGCCTCGATTCGAAATGAAGGGACAAACCGATCGTAGTCGGCCACGTGCAGATGAATGGCTGAACCGGGGAGTTGTGGTTTCCAGAGCGGAATTCTGAGTGGCTGGCAAATCTGTTCGAGTTGCTGTTCGCTGAAGTCAGACTCTTTGATACCGCGACGGATGGCATTCACCACGGTCCCGCCTTCGTCAAGAATGTGGAAGAGGTCTACGGGAGGTGTGATGGCCATTACGAACTGAAGCTGTTCGATTATGAGTGACGCGGTCAATGTCATCCAGGCACCATGGCTGATTCCCATCAGGCCGACCTGACGTCCTTCTGACTGCAGAGAACGAATCAGACTCCAGAGATCAAGCAGGCCCTGCCTGGCGACGGAGAGTTGATGGTCCAGGTTCCCGCCGGCAATCAGCTGACCGGGACGGTAGCCCGGCGGAGTTCTTCGATAGTTGAAGGGACTGTCCAGCATGACGACGTCGATTCCAGCGGGACTCAACCGGCGGGCGAGTCTGTTAAAACTGCGTACTCCCAGTTGAACGATTCCGTCGATCGCCACCACGGTATAACGTTGATCTGAATTCGCCGCTGGTACAGAAGCAGTGGATTTCCAGTGCCGTCCTTTCACCAGGTCATTCTCGGGGAAACCGGTCTGGATTGAACTGGCGAACTGAAAGTCTTGTACTTCTGCCGCAGGAAATACCGCCTCCGAAGTGGGACGCAGCTCTGATTGATACTCCAGTCGTGCCGGCTCAGGCACTGGTGAAAAGAAGGTATGCAGGTCGCCGCTGAACAGTCCTGGCGTCTCTTGCTCAACATCCGAGATGATCAAAGGCTGTTTTTTATGATAGAAGAACCAGTGCAGCAGGTAGAAGCCGATGACCTCATCCACGCAGGTCGACCAGAGTTTACGTATCATGGACATCACTTATCACTGCAGGTTCTGGATTATTCAGGCTTCTGTTTCAGAGCTTCCTGAATGGCGGTTTCAATATCCTCTTGCGTAAACTGCTGGTCCGGGTTGGCGAAGGAAAACTTTTTAATCAGCTTACCGCTGCGATCGTAAACCCGGTAATGAGGCAGGGCCCCTCCATCGATTTCAAATGTATCCATGGGATCCTGATCGTCGGCAGCCGTTGCGAGAATATTGGTAAAGTCCGCGTCTTTTGATTTCAGAAACTCCAGGACTGCTTTTTGAGTTTCTTCGTCCGACTCATCCATTGAGACCGAAATGACACTGAGCCCTTC
>JAGQQP010000153.1:1698-8586 GCA_020426085.1 Planctomycetaceae bacterium
ATCGGCATACTTCTGATTCCATTCGACGGTGTGATGAAAATTCTTGACACAGGGGACGCACCAGGTAGCCCAGAAATCTACCAGGACCACTTTCCCGTTTTGCTTTGCCAGAATTTCCTTGAAGCTTTCCGCATCACTTAACGTCAGAGTGATGTCTGCTGTTTTCTCAGGCTTCTTTTCCGCTGATGTAGTCTCAGTTTGTGTTTCAGGCTTGGGAGACTCTGTTGGCGTATTTGATGAACAACTCCAGCAGATGATTCCGAGGAGGGGGGCGCTGAGAGTGTAAAAACCGATTCGAGAAATATGTTGTGAAATGGTCTTGCTGTCTGCCATGATTCGTCCCTGAAATTCAAAGGAGTGATGAGATACCTGAGCCAATTTTAAACAAAAACCGGAAATGAACATAGTGTGAAGCCGGTCATCTTCTGTAAGATTATAATTCCGTTGTTATTCTACTTTTCAAATGAAAGCAGGCATTCCTGATGGTGAGCCTCAATAAAATACTGCTGATTCGGACTCTTATTCTGGGTCTGGTCTGTACTGGAATGGGAAATATCAGCCAGGCCAAAACTCCCGCGATCAATTTTAAAATCGATCGTCTGGAAGATACGGTTCTGCTGGAAGTCGCAGAGGGAGATTATCGGATAATGGTGGCAGGCGAGCCACTGGATCGATTAACGGGAGCAGAGTTCACTGCGTTGCGCGAACAGGAACTGAAACTGCAAAACGAGAAACCCGGGGATGCAGAATCGAAACGTAAGCTGAAGGCTTTACTGATTGCGATGGCACGGATCGCAGATGAGCCCACACTCATTTATCTGCACGAACTGTTTGAATCATATCCGGAGCGGAGAAATGAAATCGCCGAGGCCATCAGCTGGTATGCAGAAGAAAACCAGCGTCGCGATGCTGACTGGAGAATATTGGTTCGCTCGCTGAATGTCATCGAAGGAGATCAGGCGAAAGCAGTAATGCGCGTTCTAACGCGTTTTCGTCGTCGTTCCAATAAAGCACAGTGGATCAGGCAGGCGATCCTGGTCGGTCTGGAACAGGATACCGAAGGGCAACAGATCACTGACAGACTGTTAACACATTGGACGGGGCAGCAATTCAAATCGGAAAGTAATTCCAAACAACCGCTCATGCAGCAGTGGCAGGACTGGTTTGCATCAAAATATCCCGACGAACTTCCAGCTGTGTTGCCGGTCGAACCTGCCGACAGTCGCTGGAAGTATAAAGATCTCCTGGCAGAACTGCAGCAGCAGTCTAAAGCCACGCTCGATCTGAAACTCGGAGCGCAGGCCTATGTCAAAGCGAATTGTGTAAAATGTCATCGTTTTGGAGAACAGGGAGAAAAAATCGGTCCCGATCTGACTTATGTCAGTCGTCGCTTTCAGCAGAAAGAAGTACTACAGGCCACCCTGTTTCCCTCACACTTCGTCTCGGAAGAATATCCTACCTTTACGATAGTGACTCAGGGGGGAAAGACATTTACGGGAATGATGGGGGCCGCAGGACAGGATGAGGTCATGCTGTTGACGGAGGCTGGTAAGCGACAGTTGATTAAAAAACAGGACGTCGATGAAATCATACCGGTTAAAAAATCAGCAATGCCGGACGGCTTGCTGAATCTGCTGACGAAAGCAGAAGCGGTTCAGCTCATCCGATATCTGGGGACATTGCCTGAAGGGGCTTCAGACAAGTATCGACACAAGCTGCCTTAGATGTGCGGTGGCATCACATCACGGGCGCAAATAATCGACACAGATTCTGTTTCAGAATTACGTATTTGCTGCGATTGTTCCAGTCTGAATGTGTGATTTTGATTGCATTCCGGAAATCCTGTTCGACGGATTCTCTCAAACGCTGTGCAAATTTACGATCATAGACAGCCAGGCCGACTTCAAAATTCAGGATCAGGCTTCGGTAATCAAAGTTGGGGGTGCCGACCAGCGACCAGCTGTCATCAATGGTTAAAGTCTTCGAGTGCAGAATCCCCTTTGTGTATTCAAAGATTTCCACACCAGAGTCCAGAAGCGGATCGTAGTAGGATCGGCCAGCATGTACGGTTGCAGGGTTGGCTGACTTACTGGAAAGCAAAAGCCTGACGTGAACCCCGCGCCGCGCTGCTGACTCCAGTGCGGTGGTCAGTGATTCGGGGGGGACGAAATAGGAAGTCGTCAACACAATACTTTCTCGTGCTTCGTTGATGGCGGCAAACATCATGGTTAAAAACACATCGGCATTTTTTTCCGGGCCTGACAGCAGCGTCTGGGCTGTCACAGTGCCAGTCGGATCGGGATGGGGGTAATATTCCGGCTGTGTTAACGCTTCGCCGGTGGCAAAAAACCAGTCTTCAGCGAAGACCTGCTGGAGTTGCAGAGTTTCCGGTCCCTCAATCTTAAGGTGTGTATCCCTCCAGAAGCCAAGGTCGTGGTTCAGTCCCAGGTATTCATCACCGATGTTCATTCCTCCGGTGAAAGCTGTCTTGCCGTCTACAATGACAATCTTGCGATGGTTACGCAGATTGATTGACCAGCGTTCTCGAATGGAAGCGCCCGGGAGGAACGGTGCAATCTTAATCCCGGCTGCCCGCATCGGTTTGAAAAAATTCTTACCCAGGCCAAAAGAACCCAGGCCATCATAGAGGAAGCGGACTTCGACACCAGACCGGGCTTTTTCTATCAGTAGATCGCGAAGTAATGTGCCTGACTGATCGGGTTGCCAGATGTAATATTCCAGGTTTAATGAATGTTCGGCGTTTAAGATTGCCTGTTTGATTAAACCAAGTGTCCTGTTGGTGTCGGTCAACAGCTCAATATGGTTTCCGAAGGTGGGAACGGTATGGCTGGTATTCTGCGCCAGTCGCATCAGACTCTGGTTGATGGGGAGATACTCTTCATTGGAGAGCAACTGGTTCTGTACAATCTGGGGGAGTTTCGGTGCCAGTGACTGGTTCGCTTTCTCCTTTGAGAGCGATCTGCGCTGGACCCGATTAATTCCAAAGAACAGGTAGATGATTCCCCCCAGACCGGGCAGAAGAATGATGGTGAGGATCCACGCGACCGTAGAAATCGTGTGGCGGTTTTTCTTCAACAGGATGCTGGGGATTAAAGCCAGGGTTATCAGGTAGCCACTGAGCGACAGGGCTGCTGTAATCCAATCCATTGATCTGTCTCTTCGGCGCTTTCAGGCATGATACAGGGGAATCAAATGCTGTTGAGGTCGGATTATGCAGTAATCTGAATGTTTCTCATACCTCGTTCTCGTGTAGTTCGTTTAAAATTATGAGAATTCCGGGAACTGAACGCAAATCTGTCTCGTCAAACAGACGTAACGTATTATGATCCCATCTGATATTCAAAACTGAATCCCATCAATATATACAGGTTTCACCATGTTTTTGCTCAAAACACTTCGCAGCAGCGCTGCCGCATTCTTTTTAATCCTGTTGACGACTTTGGGCGTTTATCTCTTCGCTGATGAGAAAAGCGTCACGGAATCCCGTTCCCTGGCTCAGACGTATCAGAAACAGGGGAATTATCGGGATGCCTGGCAGATTTACCAGAAACTGGCGGTACAACCCGGTAATATTGATTCGGGAGTCGTGCATGACTTACAGAACGGAATCCAGTGCCTGCAACACTTAAACAGAATCAATGAGATGGATGAATTCCGCGATGCTGTGTTCAACGCACACCAGAATCAGCCGCTGGTGCTCTGGAAGCTGGCCGAGAGTTATATTCATGGTCAGAATTATGGGTACATCATTGACGGCAAGTTTTTTCGGGGACATCAGAGAGGGGGAGGACGCTATATCTATACTCAAGAGCAGGACCGATTGACTGCCCTGAAGCTGATGCATCAGGCGATTGAGCAATTAAAGAACAGCAATGATTCAGAGCTGGCATCTAATATCTTTTTCAACGCGGCAGATTACTATATGTCCGGTCGTCAGGGCCAGAATGCCTGGAAACTGCAGATTCTGACAGACCTGAATGCATCACCGGATTTTGAGAGTGTTGGTTCCGAACCCGGCAGCTTCTTTCGCGGAGGTCCGAGTGGAGGCCCCGAGGGGGCGCCCGTGGACGATGCCGGTAATCCCGTCTATTACCGGGTTCCCGCTTCATTTGAAACGGCGAAAAATGATGGGGAACGCTGGCGGTGGATGCTCGATCAATCCATGAAACAGAAGCCAGCGAGAAAAGCGGAGGTGATTCTGCAGATTGCCGATTTTAATCGCGACCAGTTTGGCGTCCAGACGCTGCGGGATTTTATGCCTTATTTCTACCGTCAGAGAAGTACAGAGGATCCTCAAGGGGAAGAACAGGTGAATCCCTACTCGCTGGAGAGCCTCAAGGAAACCGAAACGTTAACTCGACTGGCGACAGGCATTCAGCGGATCAATCTGCCTGACGATCTGAATTATATTCGCCTTTATCAGCAGGTGGTAGAACTGGGGAAAAGCAGTTCGGGCGAAAATGCGTTGAATCAGTTAACCGGTATCTTCGAAAATCGCAGACAGTATCCCCAGGCGGCAAAGTACCTGCAGCAGAGTATTCAGGAATACGGCGACCCGCATCAGAATAAACAGCAGCACTTGAATCAGATTGTGGGGAACTGGGGACAGTTTGACCCGAATCAATCGCAGGTTGCCGGGCAGGGGGCCGAGGTTGATTATCGGTTTCGTAACGGAACGCGTGTGGAGTTTGAAGCATATCAGATCCATGTCGAAAAACTGTTGACGGATGTCAAAAACTATCTCAAATCACATCCTCAAAAACTGGACTGGAATCAGACCAACATTTCGAATCTTGGTTATCGACTGGTTCACGAACAACAGAAAAAATATCTGGGAGCCCTGGTCTCACGCTGGGGGCTGGACCTCAAACCGTTATCAGGGCATCGCGATCAGCACGTCACGGTAACCACACCGCTGCAGAACGCAGGTGCGTACCTGCTGGTTGCCAAAATGCAGGATGGAAATACCAGCCGCATTGTTGTCTGGCTGGATGATACTGCGATCATTCACAAGAGAATGTCAGACAAGACCTATTATTACGTCGCTGATGCCCGGAGCGGTAAACCGGTGGCGGGGGCGAATCTGGAATTCTTTGGCTATCGACATACGAATGTCGGTCGAAATCAACAGCAGACGCAGACGATTAACTTCGCAGAAAAAACCGACGAAAACGGCCAGGCATTCCCCGCGGAATCCCAGCTGGAGAAAAACTACCAGTGGATCACAATCGCCCGGACAGCCGATGGGCGGTTTGCCTTTAGCGGATATGATCGTTTCTGGTATTCACATCAATCTGACCAGAGATTGCATGCGGTCAAGATTTATGGGATTACAGACCGCCCCGTCTATCGCCCCAAACAGAAAGTCGACTTTAAATTCTGGGTACGGAATGTGGGTTATGATCTGACGAAGGCAGAGGACTCTGAATTTGTCGATAAAAATGTGAACGTAAAACTGATTGGGAAAAATAACAAAACGATCTTTGATAGAATCCTGGTCACAGACGAATATGGTGGCTGTCAGGGAGACTGGACAATTCCAGAGGATGCGGATCTGGGCGTTTATCATCTGAATATCACGGTCGTCTCTCCTCAGCAGCCAGGTGTCAGACGGAAACCCAAAATCGCTTCCAATATTTCATTTCGCGTAGAAGAATATAAAAAGCCGGAATTCGAAGTACTGGTGGAAGCTCCCGATGAACCTGTTGCTTTAGGTGATGTTGTCACCGCAAAAATCAAGGCGAAATACTATTTCGGCAGCCCGGTGGTGAATGGGCAGGTCAAATACAAAGTCACTCGCACGGCCTACGATCAACGCTGGTATCCTTACGATCCCTGGGACTGGTTGTATGGTTCCGGTTACTGGTGGTTCTCCGGAGATTACACCTGGTATCCTGGCTGGGGCAGATGGGGATGTATCGCGCCCGGACCATGGTGGATTCATCGTCCTTCACCACCGCCGGAAGTGGTGCTCTCTAATACGGTAGAGATTGGTCCTGACGGTGAAGTCGAAATCAAAATTGATACCGCACTGGCGAAAGCGATTCACGGCGATCAGGATCACAAATACGAAATCACGGCGGAAGTCGTTGATGAGTCACGGAGAACGATTGTCGGGCAGGGATCGGTGCTCGTTTCGCGAAAGCCATTCAAAGTCTTTACCTGGATGAACCAGGGCTATTATAAGGTGGGCGACACGATGAATGCCTCCTTTAAAGCCCAGACACTGGATTCCAAACCAGTCACAGGAAAGGGCAAAGTGGTTCTGTATCGCATCTCCTACAATGAACAGGGAGAACCAAAAGAGACCGCTGTTCAGGAGTGGGAACTGAACCCTTCCGAGGATGGTACAGCCAGTCAGAAAATTGCAGCCACCCAGGCAGGACAGTATCGTATTTCTTATACGGTGACCGACAGACAAGGGAATCAGATCGAAGGGGGCAGCCTGTTTTCTATCCGTGGCGCAGGCTTTGATGGCAAGGAGTACCGTTTCAATGATCTGGAACTCGTCGTCGAGAAAAAACATTATCTACCGGGCGAAAAAGTAAGACTGCTGATCAATAGTAATCAGCCAGGCAGCACGGTCCTGTTGTTTGTTCGGCCTCTGAACGGAGTTTATTCCAGGCCGGAAGTACTCAAACTGGCAGGTAAAAGTACGGTTTATGAACTGGATATCGCGAAGAATGATATGCCTAACTTCTTTGTCGAAGCGGTCACCGTTCATCAGGGAACCGTGCATACGGTTGCCAGAGAAATCGCGGTACCACCAGAAAAACGAATCGTGAATCTGGAAGTGGAACCTTCCGAGAGCGAATACCTGCCGGGCGAAGAAGCGACAGTCAAACTGAAGGTGACCGACGTGGACGG
>JAGQQP010000154.1 GCA_020426085.1 Planctomycetaceae bacterium
GCAGGATTTAACAGCCCCGGCCCCCACACAATCAGAGGCGAACGGACACCCCCTTCATAGAGCCAGGTCTTGGCCCCTCGCAACGGTTCGGCAAGGCCGGCCCCTTCTTCCGGTCCGTTGTCTGACGCAATCAGAATCAGAGTATTGTTCTTCAGTCGCGCATCATTGCGTACCCGATCAAACAGCCGGCCCAACTGCTGATCCATGGCTTCCAGTACGGCATAATACAAGGCCCGTTTACTCTCATCAGTGGCATCGCGAAGAACTTCAGGCGGAAAAAAGGGTGAATGCACATCATCAGGCCAGAGGTTCAGAAAGAAAGGCTGACCGGTTGCCTCGGCATGATCGATGAACGTCAACGCATCTTTTACAAAAGCAGCTGTGACGACCGAACGGTCTTCCCAGAAGATCGGCCCTTTACCGAGATCGGCAGAACCCAGGTCATGTTTCTGTGCTGGTTTGCCGTCGTAGGCATCTTTCAAAGGGAGCACCCGCGGTCCCAGTCCTTCAAAATTTGTCAGGCTGCGATCAAATCCGTATTTTGTAATCAAGGGCGCATTCCCGACGTCACGTTGCCCTCCCATATGCCACTTCCCAAAATGCCCCGTCGCATAACCGGCCTGATTTAACTGTCGCGCCAGCACCGGCGCTGCAGGATCCAACCACTGTGTCAGTCCCCGTTCCCTGTTGGCTTTGCGCCGTGCCAGATAAGAAGTGATCTTCCAGCGCTGGGGATACTGTCCCGTTGTCAAAGCGACACGCGACGGTGAGCAGATCGGCGAGTTCACATAGAAGTTCGTAAAGCGAAGCCCTTCACTCGCCAGTCGGTCAATATTTTCGGTCTGCGTGACCTTGCCTCCATAACAGGAGAGATCGCTCCAGCCCATATCATCAATGAACACGGTAATGATATTGGGACGATCCCTGTCCGCGATGAGCCTCGGGGTTCCAAAAACAGTCTGGGGATCTCTGGTTTCCCCCATCCATTGATTCACTTCTTTGCGCAACTGCGCGAGACGCTTGACCTGAGCTGGGTCATCGATCAGATTTTTCTGCTCATAAGGATCGTCGGTCACCTGGTAGAGTTCTTCGCGGGGTCGAAAAAGATAGCGGCGAACTTTCTGCCGGGCTATATCATCAGAAACCGCTTTCTGAAGCCAGCTGTTCCAGTAACCACTGTCAGCCGGTGAACTCGTCACATGGCTGGTAAACAGGAATTCCGGATGCAGGTTACGAATATATTTCCAACCTTCCCTAGTCCGGGCGGCACGAATCGGATAGACATTAAAATTCCCGTCACCCGAATGAGTGGTAAAGACCACATCACGATGCGATGTTTTCTTGCCTTTCAATACCGGCAGAATCGAACGACCGTCTATCTTCTCAGGCACTGCGCCTCCCGCCACATCCACCAGTGTTGGCAGGATATCAATCCAGGAGACCATCGCCTGCGAGCGCACACCTTTCTCTATCTGTCCCGGCCAGCTGACAATCAGTGGCGTGCGGATTCCATCGTCATACAGATTCCACTTCCCGAACGGCCATTGTGCACCATGATCGCTCGTATGCAGAAAAAACAGGTCTGCTCCCAGTTTTTCACGAGCCACATCATAGACCTCTCCCAATTCGGTATCCATTTTTTTGATGGCTGCCAGGTACTTCGCACGCCACGCTCTGGAAACAGGAGTCGAGACGTGGTGCGGAGGCACTTTGACATGCTCCGGTTTAAAATCCCCTGTCTCCGTCGGCCAGGGAACGTGAGGCCAGTTGGTTCCCACAAACAGACACAAAGGCTGTTCGATGTCCCGCGCTTTCAGCCATTCGATGGCTTTGGGAATCGCGATGTCTTCGTGATAGTTGAAATGCCGAGCGATATCGAAGCCATATTCTTTCGTCTGCCGATAGTGACCAACTTTCCCGAAAGAAACGACTTCATAACCCAACTCCTGCAGATAAGCGGGCAGTTTCTTGAGATCAGCCTGCGGTCGGGAGTGATTAGCTTCCGCGCCATTCCGGGCAGGATAAAGCCCGGTCAACAAGGCAGCCCTGCTGGGCGCACAACTGGGAGATGCAACAAACGCATTATCAAAAGTCATGCCTTCCGCCGCCAGACGCGACATATTGGGCGTCTTAATCTCAGTCGATCCGTAAACCGACGTGTCACGCCACGTGTGATCATCCGAAAGAAAGATCACCATATCAGGTTTAGCTGAACTGCCATAAACCAGCGTCGTCAGCAGCTGTAGAAACAGGAGCACTTTAAAAGTAGTTTGCATGGAATCATTCCCCGGGCAGACAATCGTTGTGACTTCACACGCATGAATCGAGACGGAAATCAATGATCCAGGAGTTGTCTCGATGTTATTGTAGCACTGGCTCTGCTGACTTTACATCAGCTTGATTAATAATCTGAACCCGGCCGACACCATTTATTAATCTCAGTAATTAAATCGAATCAGATTCCTGTTAGCGACTCGACTGTAGTTTCCACTAATTTCCGATGTTAGAATATGCCCATACATCTAGTCCTTCTCAATTAGTTACAATGCTGCGCTTGCCACGGAAGAGGGTAAAATGAAACGTTTCCTGATTTGCTGTCTTTGTTTCACTGTCATCGGTATTACTGAAATACTGGCGGCTGACAGAGCTCCCAATGTGATCCTGTTCCTCGTCGATGACATGGGCTGGATGGACAGTGAGCCCTACGGTTCCCGATATTACGAAACACCAAACATGTCGAAACTCGCAAAACAGTCGATGCGATTTACGAATGCCTATGCAACACCTCTCTGCTCTCCCACACGGGCCTCAATCCTCACAGGACAATACACGTCCCGGCATGGCATCACCAGCGCAACAGGACATCTTCCGCCACAACCGGAGGATTTCGAATTCCTGCCGAAAACAGCGTCTCCCAATCAGAAGCTGAGGATGCCTGTCAGTAAAAACTATCTTGATCCCGATCAATACACGATCGCCGAAGCATTACGCGACGCCGGTTATCGCACGGGCCACTTTGGAAAATGGCACCTGGGCCTGACGACTCCCCACCGCCCCGACAAACAGGGTTTCGAAACGGTCTGGCATTGTGCCCCTGATCCCGGCCCGCCAAATTATTTTTCACCTTATGGCGTTTCCCCCACAGGTAAATCGACTGCAAAAAACCGGGTAGGAAACATTACCGATGGACCTGACGGCGAACATATTACAGATCGCCTCACGAGCGAAGCCATTCAGTTTCTGGAAACACATCAGAGCGAACCTTTTTTCCTGAATATCTGGCATTACTCAGTTCATGGCCCCTGGATGCACAAAGAAGAGTACACTGCCGAATTCGCCAAAAAGCAGGATCCTCGCAACGAACAACGTAATCCCGTGATGGCGTCCATGCTGCGCAACGTGGATGAAAGCCTGGGACGAATTCTGAATAAACTGGATGAGCTGAAACTGGCAGAAAACACCCTCTTCATTTTTTATTCCGATAATGGCGGCAATGCCCACAGCTGGAGCAGCGATGACCCGAAGTTACAGAGGATTAACGAGAAACATCCCCTGTATCAAACCATCAAGAGTTATCGCAAATGGGCGGGGGGCGAACCACCGACGAACAATGCCCCTCTGCGGGAAGGCAAAGGACGCATCTACGAAGGCGGACAGCGCGTGCCTCTCATGGTCCGCTGGCCCGGGCACATTCAACCCGGTTCTACGTCGGATGCGATCATCGGACCAATCGATCTCTACCCAACCATTCTCGATGCACTCAAACTGAGTCGCCCGGCCAATCAGATTATTGACGGGGAATCATTCCTGTCCGTTCTGGAACAGAAAGGTGAACTGGAACGTACTGCCTACTTCACCTGGTTCCCTCATCTGATTCCCGCCGTCTCTGTTCGTCAGGGAGACTGGAAACTGATCCGTCGCTTCGAACCACATCGTCTCTACCCGGAAGTGCGCGAACTCTATAATTTGAAAGAGGACATTTCAGAAAGCAATAATCTCGCCAGTCAACAACCAGAGAAAGTCCGCGAACTCGATGCCTTGATTGACGACTTTGTCAAAGAGACCGGCGCCCTCTATCCCCAACCCAATCCCGCCTATAAACCACGAGCAGCCAACATCACTAATCAAGGAGGAGAACCAGAGCGGGGTCTGGTCCCGAAATTCTCTAAAATCAGCCTGGTAGAGGGGGCCCTGCGCATGGAAGCCGACGGCCGCACACCGTTTCTTGGCACAGGACAGGTCAAACAGACAGGCCCACTTACACTGACCATGCGTTTGCGGAGTGCGAAAGGGGGAGCGGGTAACATCACCTGGAAAACGGCCGAACAGAACGAATTCCCTAAAGTGGGACAGACGGTAAAATTCGATCTCCCCGCAAAAGACGACTGGCAGGAAGTTAAACTCAATTTACCCGTTGTCGGGAAGACCGGTATCGTCAGGCTCTATTTACCAGTCGAATCCGGCCCACTCGATATCCAATCCATTCAATTCCAGACAGAAAAGACAAAGAAAAATGTTCGTGTCTGGGACTTCAGCGGAGTCAAACCATGATTCGATCACAACAAAATTCATTGACACTGCTATTCTTTTTTTGCCTGAGCTTTTCTCTCCCAAACACAGCAGTCCCCGCTGCAGAAACAAAACTGGAGGAAACGTTTCAGGTGCCGCTTTCCAAAGACTGGTTCTGGGGACTGGGCACCTGGACCTCAAAAGATGGCGTACTTCGCGGTTATGAATCGGGTCCCCGCCGTCATGGCCCGGTTAAATTGCGCCGTTTTGAACTCGGAGATGGTGTTGTGACCTACGAGTTTCGTCTCGAACGGGATGCAGACGCAGCCGGGATCATCTTCAACGGCTCGCAGGAACGAGGGCACCTCGTCCATCTATTGGTGACCCGCAAAGAAATCCGCATTCTGGCTCATCCTGAGAAAGGAAAATCGATCGATCTCCTGAGAGAAAAGATCACGCTTCCCTCTCAGGAATGGCATCCCGTGAAAATCGTATTTCAGGGACCAGAGGTCAAAGTGAACTTCAACGGAAAAAGCTGGACCGTCAAACATCCCGCCATCGGAGAAACAAAACAGAATTTCGGCTTCGGAGGAAATTCCGGAGGCCCCACCGGAGAAAAAGCAGGAGCCATCGAGTTCAGAAACCTGAAAATACACGCGCAATCATAAAATTCGAGTCGGCCTCAACCACGAAGCAGCTTCCCACCAGATACCATACAGACAGATACCACATTTCTCAGGGGTTAATCTCTTCAATCCTCGATTCTTCTGGCATTCTCGTATAATTATGTTACAATAAATAAAGTATCTTTTTGAATTACCAGATAACGTTTTACAGAGGGTACTGTTTCCTGCCTTAATTCTCACCGGATGCGTGAATCCAACACTCACTACATCCAAGTTTGACAATCCTGATTCCACCAGCGTTCATTCATTTTGCGATCGCGCAGAACATAATTGGTCATACTATGAACGGATTTCAGAAACTTGCTTCAATCTGTCTGTTGCTGGCCGGCATTCTGATACCAGACTCCGCCTGGGCGAACCCGGCCAACCGTCAGGCCTTCGTCCGCTACTTCGGAAAATACCTGCCTGCGAATCTGAATTCCTGCAGTGTCTGCCATATCGGTGCCCATGCTGAGGGAGCCGAGTCTCTCGAAGACTTCCCGCACAATCCATTCGGAAACCAGTTGCGACTGGAAGCCGACAAACTGATCAAAGCGGACCAGGAACCCGAAATTGACCTGCGTTTGAAACGACTGCAAGACGCAGACGCGGACAACGACGGTTTTTCCAATCTGCAGGAAATTCTGTTCGGCACTGCCCCCGGCGACAAAACAAAATTCCCGGATGCCAAAGCAGCTGAAAAAATCAAACAGTTAACCGCTGACTTTACCGAATACAAAAATCGCTACGCCTGGAAACCTTTCAAACCGGTGCAACGCCCGGAAGTCCCGCTGATCAAAGATGCCGACTGGGCTCGCAACCCCATTGATCATTTCATCGCCGCTGGACACGAGCAGGAAGGTTTGCATCGTGCGAAAGAAGCCAGTCCGGAAATTCTGCTGCGGCGTGTTTATCTCGACCTCATCGGACTCAATCCGACACCTGCTGAAATTGAAAGCTTTCTCAAAGAACAGAAAACGAATCCACAGGCTTACGAAGAAGTGGTCACCCGCCTGTTGAATCACCCCGCTTATGGCGAGCGCTGGGGACGGCACTGGATGGATGTATGGCGCTACAGTGACTGGGCCGGATACAAAGATGCCTTGCGTGTCAGTCAACGCCATATCTGGCACTGGCGGGACTGGATCATCGAATCACTGAATACCGACAAAGGCTACGATCAGATGTTGACCGAAATGCTGGCCGCCGATGAATTGAAACCCGACGACTGGGATACGCTGCGTGCCACCGGTTTTCTGGCTCGTAACTACCACGCCGAACGCGATCAATGGATGGATGATGTCGTCAAGCACACCTCGCAGGCTTTTCTGGGCATCACCGTCGGTTGTGCAAAATGCCACGATCACATGTATGATCAGATTGAGCAACGCGAATACTACGAAATGCGGGCCATTTTTGAAACATACCATGTGCGTACCGACCGTGTAGAAGGTGTTCTGGATACAGCCAAAAACGGTATCCCCCGTGCCTATGATAAATCACTGACTGCGAAAACCTGGTTATATGAAAAAGGGGACGAACGCCGACCGCTTAAAGAGGAAACCATTCCCCCTGGAGTGCCGACTTTCCTGGGTGGAGAATACAAAGTCACCCCTGTTTCTCTGCCTATGGTTGCCAGTCAGCCGGCACGTCGTGAATCGGTTAAAGAAGACCTGCTGACCCACGCCAGAAAAATGATGGAACAGGCCAAACAGGAAGAACAGCGTCAGGCTGCGGAAAGTGAACTGGCGGTGCTGGAAGCACAGTTTGCCATCGAAGATCTGGAAGCCACCGGTGACAAGAAATCAGATGAATGGAAAAACGCCGCTCAGAACCTGGTCAAGCTGCAGAGACAGTCAGCCCTCGAAAATGCCAAGTGGAATCTGACATCTGCGGAACAGGAACAACAGGACGCTCAACAGGCCCTGGAAAAAGCAGAAGCCCAAAAGAATAAGACTCTGATCACGAAAGCAAAACAGAGTCTTAAAAAAGCAGAACAGCAGTTGAAAGCAGCAGAAACAGCTCTCAAAAAAGCAGAGACTGATTCCCAGGCAAAACTGACTACCAAATACACACCACGCAAACAGCCCGTCTATCCACAAACCAGTTCAGGCCGCCGCCTGGCATTTGCCCGCTGGCTGACGGACGCCGGTAATCCGTTGACGGCTCGCGTTGCCATGAACCATATCTGGCTGCGTCACTTTGGTCAGCCGATTGTCCCCACCGTCAATGAATTCGGCGGTAACGGACGCGGACCGACTCACCCTGCTCTACTCGACTGGCTGGCAGCAGAACTGGTTAAACAGGACTGGAGCATGAAAGAAATGCACCGCCTGATTGTAACCAGTTCCACCTATCGGATGGCGGGGACCGCTTCTGAAGAAAACAGCAAACTCGATCCCGATAACAGGTATTACTGGAAAAAGTCAGCCATGCGGATGGAAGGGGAAATCGTCCGCGACAACCTGCTGTTCATTCCCGGTCGCCTCGACCCGCAAATGGGCGGCCCCGATATTGATAATACTAAAGCCCAGGATTCTATCCGTAAAAGCATCTATCTCAGACACGCCCATGAAAAGCTGGTTGAGTTCGTGCAGATCTTTGACGGCCCCAGTGTCTCTGAATGCTATATGCGCGACATGAGCGTTCAGCCTCACCAGGCTCTCGCGATGGCAAACAGCAAACTGACGTTTCAGGCGACAGAAGCTCTGACCGAAAAACTTCTCAAAGAGACCTCAGGTAATGTCGACGACTTCATCCAGCAGGCATTCCTCAGTATTTTGTCCCGTTCTCCAGACGCTTCCGAACAGAAAATGTGCCGGGAATTCCTGACGCTTTCAAAGGAAAAGAGCCAGGTGAAACCGTCTGAAGATCAGTTCCAGCTGCTGGTCACCGTGCTGTTCAACCATAATGATTTCGTCACGATCCGCTAATGATTGACGTTGACCGATAACAGAAAGACATTGATATGTCACAGTTACCACATACAAATCGCCGCCGATTTCTAACCGACACCGGTATGGGAATGACCGGCATGGCCATGACTTCGCTCCTGTTTCAACAGGGAGAACTCCAGGCTTCCGCTCCCGGCGAAGGCCGCCATCTGGCCCCCCGTGCCAAATCGGTAATCTGGATATTTCTGATCGGTGGACTCAGCCACCTGGAAAGTTTCGATCCCAAGCCGGCTCTCAACAAGTACGCTGGAAAATCGATCGAAGAAACTCCGTTTGCTGACACCGTTCTCAACAAAGATAAAATCAATGAAGTGCTGCTCGATCCTTCCAAGCAGAAACGCAAGATCTACAAATCGCTGATGCCACTGCAGACCGGCTTCAAACACTACGGCGAAAGCGGACTGGAAATCAGCGACTGGTTCCCCCACATGGGTTCCTGTGCCGACGATCTGACGCTG
>JAGQQP010000155.1 GCA_020426085.1 Planctomycetaceae bacterium
AGGATCAGAATATGTTCCGAACGCGCCCGTTCGATCGTGTAGATATTCTGATAGACGGCGTCCGCGGTTCCCTGGTACCACTGTTCGTCGATGCGCTGCTGCGGTGGGAGGACATCGATGAATTCATTCAGTTCACGGCAGAGGAATCGCCAGCCCAGGTTGATATGCCGATCAAGGCTCGCTGCTTTGTACTGGGTCAGAATCAGAATCCGCCGCAGCCCGCTGTTGATACAGTTCGAAAGTGTAAAATCGATGATGCGGTAACCGCCTCCAAATGGCACTGCGGGTTTTGCTCGATCCCTGGTAAGCGGTTCCAGACGTGATCCCTTACCACCGGCCAGAACCAAGGCCAACACATTTCGCATAATTGTTCCTTCCTCAACATGGAACAAGGGTCTGGCGGACTCTCATTCCCTGATCCATCAATATATTCGAATAGAGGTTTTTGAAGCGCTTAAATTGAACAATTCGAACAAACCACAATCACAGACAGCCCGTGAAGGTTTGATTTCCTGCAATATGAGTTGTGCGAACGCTCTCTCTATGTTGTAGCATCCTCCGGCGATGAAAGGAATTCTAAAAATCAACGTTTTGGATAAGATCTTTTTTCTCAATCTTCTTAACTCCGTCAGTCTGGCATTCACCCGTGGAACAGGTTTCAGGTCCCCGTTCAAATTAATGAAGTTCCGATTGTTTTCCCGCTTGCGACTTCTCTCGTCTAATCGTTCATTTTATAATTTGCGGCAAGAGTCTCTCACCTTCCAGCCTGGAGCATACAACGTATGAGTACTACCGACGAAAAACTGACTAAATCGTTTTATGACCGGATCAGCCATTCTTATGACATGATCGCGGATTCCAATGAACATGTGGCCCGGGAAAAAGGGCTGGCGGCACTGGCAATTCAGGAAGGGGAATCGGTTCTGGAAGTCGGTTACGGGACCGGACATTCACTGGTGGCACTGGCGACAGCCGTCGGAACGACAGGAAAAGTGACCGGCGTGGATATTTCGGACGGCATGAAAACCGTCTCGGAAAAACGAGTCACCGAAGCGGGTCTGGCCGACCGGGTGGAGCTGACCGTTGCCAATACGCCTCCGCTCCCCTTTGCCGACGACAGCTTTGACGTCGTTTCCATGAGCTTTACCCTCGAGCTGTTTCCGCTGGAAACCATTCCCACCATGCTGGCTGAAATCAAACGGGTGTTGAAACCGGGAGGTCGTCTGGGAGTGGTCTGCATGGCGTTGCCGAAAGAGGGAGAAAAGGACAGCTTCCTGGAAAAAACCTATAAATGGATGCACCAGCACTTCCCGCACATCGTCGACTGCCAGCCGATCAATGCAACCAGTTTTCTGGAAGAAGCCGGCTTCACCCTGACCGTCGATGACACCATGGAAATCTGGACGATGCCCGTTGCCATCGTGGTCGGTACCACTCCTGCCTGATCTGTTGTCATTCTCCGCAATCAATTCCGGCTGGACAGGGGACAGCATTCCATATGCCCTCAGAGCAACGGCAATCTGAATCGGTTTCCACTCCGGGCTCCAGCTTTCAAAAACAGTTGAGCCTGTGGGACACCGTCAATATCATCATCGGAATTGTGATCGGGGTCTCGATCTTCAAAGTGCCCAGCCTGGTCTTTGGATCTGCCGGTTCGATTGAAGCCGGTTTTGCGATCTGGGGACTGGGCGGACTGCTGATGCTCGCCGGAGCGCTCTGCTACGCCGAGTTGGCCGCCTCCATTCCCGAGACCGGAGGCGACTATGTCTTCCTCTCCCGCACCTACGGGAACGGCAGTGGATTTCTCTTCGGCTGGGCCCAGTTCATTGCCATCAATCCGGGTAACATCGGCATCATGTCCTATGTCTTTGCCGATTACGCGATCTCGTTTCTCAACGCCTGCGGTTACGAAATTCCTGCAGGCTGGTCGGTCATCCTGGCGTCAACGTCCGTCTGTATTCTCATCTGCCTGAACCTGCTGGGCCTGATGGTTGGCAAGTGGGCACAGAACATTCTGACGCTGGCCAAAGTCATCGGACTGGCGGCGATTGTCGTCAGCGGTTTCTACCTGGGTCTGCAGGGAGCAGGCGATACGATTCTGGATCCCGCAGTGCAAGCCTCAGATGCGAAACCGCATTTTGGCCTGGCAATGGTGTTCGTACTCTACGCGTTTGGCGGCTGGAACGATGCCGCTTTTGTTGCTGCCGAAGTGAAAGAACCCGGAAAAAACATTCCCCTGGCGCTGATCGCCGGGACGGCCGGGATCCTGGTGATCTATCTGCTGATCAACTTTGCCTACCTGTGGGGGCTCGGTTATACCGGGTTGCTGCAGGCTTCGACTCCCGCAGCAGAACTGCTGGGGAATGCCTGGGGGAATCATGGCACCCGGCTCATCAGTCTGATTATCATGATTTCCTCACTGGGCGCGATCAACGGATTGATTCTGACCGGCTCCCGTGTGAATGTCCGGCTGGGGATGGACCATCGCTTCTTCGCCGCTCTGGCACACTGGAACCGACGTGTGAACGCACCGATCTTCTCACTGCTCTCACAGGGTGTGATCTCCATCGGCATGATTGTCCTGGTGGGAACGAAAGCGGGCCGCCGCCTGATCGATGCCCCGTTCACTCTGATCCAGTCCGACTTTATCAGGTGGGAGCAGTATCAGGACGGCTTTGATACCCTGCTCGTCGCGACGGCCCCTCTCTTCTGGACCTTCTTTCTATTGACCGGATTGAGTCTGATCCTTCTGCGTTTTAAAGCACCAGAGCTGGAACGACCGTTCCGCGTCCCCCTGTATCCCGTGACGCCGATTCTGTTCTGTCTGACATGTCTTTACATGCTCTACGCCAGCCTGGAATATGCGCGCGGCCTGGCGTTACTGGGCTTGATCCCGGTGCTGATCGGCGTCCCCCTGTACTGGATGAGTCGTCGAAAGCCCTGATGAGTTAGCAGGATAGAAAACCTTTTTCAGTCTTCCAGGATCGAGGCGAGCAGACTTTTCAAAAGCTCTATCTTGCGAATGATGGTCCGACGGGAACAGCCAAGACGCGTCGCCATCTCAGCCTGAGTGCAGCCTTCCATGATCATGATCGCGATTTTTTTTAGCGGCTCATCAAGCTGTTCGAGCGCATCATGGATAATCAGGTCGAATTCACTGGTACTGATCTGCTGCAGAGCGGATTCTAACTGGAACGACTGGTCCGGGCTGGTGAAATCAGTCATGGGTCGCACCTGGCCTCCCGGCAGACCTCTGGTTTGAGAACGCATCCGCTTACGCGATTTGAAGACCACAATTCGGCAGAGCAGGCGCCAGAGATCGTTGCGATCTTTGTCGCGTGGCGTGTCCTGACGCCTCATCAACCGACAGAGACTTTTCAATGCACTCTGAACCACATCATCAGCTTCTGCAGCAGCTCCGGGAAATCCCTGCAGGACTCGTTGCGAGAGAGCCCGGAGTCTCTGAAAATATTCCTGTTCCAGGCGCTTCATCGCAGCGCCTTCGTCGACCGACCAGGCATTGATCAGCGCTGTGATTGAACCATTTTCGTCGCACATGCTTCGTTCCCGATTCCTCGAATTCATAAGTGAAACCGCATCTTAATAATTGGCAATGCGACGCTTGAAGCAGAAATTTAAATATTTCTCGATTCTTTTGCTGATTTCCTGTCACATTTTCGAGAGAAGTCAACATTTACAATCAGAGGGCACAGAAGGATATTTCAATCTTGCCTGTTGATTGCAACTTCAATATTCCCAATTCAAGCTGCAGAAACAGGCTTTGCCTCTGGTCAGGAGTCAGTTGATGAGCATTTTCATACAATGTCCGCAATGTCGGACGCGCTACCGTTGTAAAGATTGTCTGGAAGGAGAACAGGTGAATTGTCTCAAGTGCCATGCGGTACTAAACGTCTCTGAATCTGCGACAATGGAGAAGCAACCCGGCCAAGATTCCGTTCAGACTGAAACAGAATCCCTGGTTGCAGATTCACGCGAAGTTCCCTGGATTGCCCCGTTGTGGGACAGCGGCTTATTCAGCCAGTTGATGAAATCCGGGAAACCTGCAGCGTCCAGTCAGGTTTTAAAACCGAAGTCCGCTGATCATTTCAAAGATACGCAGGCAACATCACTTAAGCCTTCAGGACCGTTACTGCTGCTGATTTCAGGAATTCTCTTTACAGGAGCATTATTAACTTTTCTTCTCTACAGATTTATAGGATCATAGATAGTCGAATCGAAGGAAGCAGGTCTACTATAAATTCACAACCAGCCCCATGCTCTCCATGCAGCTGCAATATTGAGCGACGTCTGCCGAAACTGTCAGTGAAGTAACCAATCCGAACTCTTGTAGGTAATAAATGCCGATTCCGGATAAGCAGAAACTCGCAGTGTTAATCGAAATCGATGCTGTCGCAGATCGATTTGAAGCGGAATGGGCCGCGTCACATCGCCCCCTGATAGAGGACTGGATTTGCCAGTTTGACAGCAGTCTACAACCACAACTGCTGGCAGAACTGATCGCGATTGAACTGGAGTGGCGGAGCAATTGTGGTGAAGCGCCTCTTCCTGAAGAATACCGGAATCGATTTCCGGATCAGGTCGCAATCGTAGAGCAGGCATTTACAAGCAGGCTGCAATCGAATTCACTGGAAATGACGGGAGAATATCAACCGGATGTGGCTGACACATTTGTCCCCACATCCGGGTTATCGCCCGCCGAAAGCCTGTCGTCGGGTAAACTCTTTCTGGACCGTTTTCAATTACAGCGTAAACTGGGACAGGGAGGCTTCGGCTCGGTTTATGAAGCGACTGACCTGCAACTGGGGCGATCTGTTGCGTTAAAAGTTCCTCATCCTGGTGCCAGCGACGAAACCCACCAGCGTTTTTTAGCAGAAGCCCGGGCAGCCGGAAAACTGAGACACCAGCATATTGTCACAGTCTTTGATGGCGGCGACTCAGACGGAACTCTGTATATCGTCTGCGAACTGATAGAGGGCCAGGATCTGGCTCAGACTGTTAAATCAGCTGCACCTTCGCTGAAACAGTTAGTCAGCTGGATTCATGATGCTGCTCTTGGACTGGCTTATGCCCATCGCGAAGGAGTGATCCACCGTGACATTAAACCTGCCAACCTGCTGATTGCAGCTGACGGACGCATTCTCGTAGCTGACTTTGGCCTGGCCCGCAGGCACGATGACGATTCCGCTTTGACCGTTGATGGCAGTGTGTTTGGTACTCCCGCCTACATGTCGCCTGAACAGGCGATGGGAAATACAGCAGCGGTTGGTCCGGCAAGCGACCAGTACAGTCTGGGCGTTGTCCTGTATGAAATCCTGACCGGGCGTGTCCCGTTTCCCGGTAAAAATATTCAGCAGGTTCTCTATCAGATTCAAAACCTGGAAGCTCCTGCCCCGCGCAGTCTGCATGCCGCCGTCCCGGCAGACCTGGAAGCGATCTGCCAGAAATCCATGAGCCGGGAACCCGGCGAACGCTATCCGGATCTGGAAGCCTTTGCGGCCGACCTGCAACGCTGGTTGAATCACGAACCAGTTCTGGCACGGCCTGTTTCGTCTGTTGAACGCCTGCGTCGGCGAATGAAACGACATCCGTTGATATCGGCTCTGACTGCCGCCACCATCATATTATTGATTCTTTCGGGAATCACCGGCGCACTCTCCTGGGATCGAGGACGTCAAATTGGACAGATTCAAAGCCAGTCAGAATCACAACGGACCGCCCAGGAGCAGAAACTGGAACAGTCCCGTCAAAAGGTCTCCCTGATCCAGAATGAGGTCATCGAAAAAAATAACGCTGTCGATCAGAACCGATATCGAATCCTGATGCGACAGATTTCTGAAGATCTGCAACGGGGTCGAATGCAGCCCGATCGACTCAGAAGCCTGCTCAATGATTGTCCCCCACAGTTACGGGAATGGGAATGGTATTATTTTCAACGTTTACTGCATCCGCAGTCACAGACTCTGTTCAGTTCACAGACTCCTCTACGCGATGCTGCGTTTTCACCTGATGAAACTCAGCTGGCAGTGATAGACAGTCAGGGAACAGTCTCCATTCTTTCCACATCCCAGGGGCAACTCACACATCAATGGCAAAGCAAAGCGATTGATGTGCAGCAGATCGCCTGGAATCCCGCGGGCACACAGCTGGCCATTGGTGACAAGCTCAACAGTTTAAAAATCTGGGATGTCAAAAGTGGAAAACTCATCGCATCTCTGGGGAATCAGGATTTTCTGTTTGGTGCGAAACCCGCTAATGGAGAATATATTTCTCCAGGAGTGAGCGAACTGATAGAATCCCACCTGAACCGCTCGCGTCCAAAAGCCACAAAACAGAACCCCCGGAAGCTGACGCCACCCACTCCCGGTAATCTTCCGTTCGGTGGATTTGCTGGTAATGCTCCTCTGGCTGGTTTTCCAGCTGCGCTCCATAGCCTGGAAGGATATGGCTGGGCAGTCGCCTTTGATTCAACGGGGAAACGGATCGCCGTTGGTGGAGATCGGTTCGTGCAGATCTGGGATCTCGCAGAGCAGCGCCGGACCCACCTCCTGCTGGTCACGAAACACACCTATGTCACATCGCTGTCGTTCAGTCCCGATGACCGCAGGCTCTCGGCAGGAACCTTTCATGGCGAGCTCGTCGTTTTTGACAGTGAAGAAGGAACCGAGCTGCTTCGAATAATGATGAACGTTCCGCATTCACATTACACGACCGCCTGGAACCCAGACAGTGAATCGTTGTACGTTCCAGATTCCGACGGCGAAGTGGGCGTACTCGGTATCTCCGATCAACTGTTAAGAACACCCACGGAACGCCATCGTGGTAAAATCAATTCCATCAGATTAAGTACAGACGGGGCCCTGCTGGCAACTGCCGGCACCGACTCGACAATTCGGATCTGGCATGCAAATGCACTGCAGTTGGCAAAACTGATTCTGATGAACTCCACGGAGATCCGGCGTCTGCAGTTTTTCGCTGACCATCACCGCCTGCTGGCCTGTACTCCTGGGGACGTTCAAGTCTGGAATATTGATTCTTTAACGCCCCCGCTACGTAATCGCAGGATTTATCCGGAAAACGAAGAGCAAAGCCCGGATCCGGAAATCATCGCCGAGGTTTCCATTGATGAGACAGTGACCAGGGTCTCCCTCAGCCCGGATCAACAATTCAGTACTGTGGTTCTGAATGAAAATCGACTGAGTGTTCGCAAAATGTCGACCGGGGAGCAGGTTCTCGCATTTCCTGACCAGACTATGATTCGAGCGGGAACACGCATTTCCGGTGCCCCCCGCTTCGACCCGCAGGGACGGTGGCTGGCTGTGGCTGCACACGGAACAGAAGAAGTTCCTGACGAAAAGAAACCACTTCGAAGAGGGTTTGCAAATCCACGTGTTGCAGAGAACGCGCCGGTAAAGAAAACGTATGACTTGATGATCTGGACGCTGCCTGACTGGAAAGCACAGACGATCCGGCTCTCTGAGCAACCGTATATTTCTTACGATCCCGGATTTATCGACGCCAGTTCCGATGGGCGTCTACTGGCATACTGCCGTTCCAGAGAACTGTTCCTGCTCGACACTGGCAATTACCAAGTGATCCGCTCGTTGAAAACCAGCAGCCCGATTCGCTGTCTCGACTTCTCCCCCTCCAGCCAGAGCCTGGCTTTGAAATGTGCGAATGGACAAATCCAGCTGATCAATGCATCTACCGGTGCCATTGAACGGCACTTCGGCAGACAGGGGGGCCCGGAGCCAGACAGGTTGATTCCTGTCAAATCAACACTGGATCTCGAGTTCAGCCCGGATGGCAGCCTGCTGGCATCCGGCGATAGAGAGGGAACAATCACATTATGGAATGTGGAAACGGGAGCAGTCCAGTCACGGCTGACGGGACATACAGGTAATATTGATGCGTTAACCTTTCACCCGGGAGGGCGACGACTGGTTTCTTCCAGCAGCGATCATACCATTCGTATCTGGGATGTCATAAACGGCGAAGAAATCGGGTTGCTTTCAGATCTCGACCGGAATTATTACCTGAGTGGCGGCCTGACGTTTTCAAAAAATGGACGAGAACTGTATGCAGCTGAGAATGGGTTATTCCTGCGGTTTGACGCCGGACCGGAGCTTCTGACACGCTGATCATTTTCTACGCCGGGCCGGGATCAGCTACCGAATTATCGAATTCAAAATTTTTTCTATCAGTTTAAAAACCACTTCTATATATTAAACCGAGGATCTCTGTTTCTGAAATTGGAGAGGAACTTAACAGTGAAATTATCGCTCGCCCTCTGTTTTGTAGCCACAATGCTTTTGTCAGGTTGTTCCTCTTCAGAGGAGCAGGAAGCCAGTAAAAAGCCGTCTGCTGATCAATGGCAGTCTAAACCGCCTCAGTTACCGGTTGAGGCACAAACCGCCGCTAATCACAACAATCTCAACACGCCGAATGAGGGAGATCCCAAGGTCGTCTTTGAAGAAGATGATTACCCGGTAATCTTTGGCACCGATACTGCAAATATTTTCAAAAACCCGCAAGGTGAGAATGAACCTGTCATCAAACTGC
>JAGQQP010000156.1 GCA_020426085.1 Planctomycetaceae bacterium
AGAATTCCTTCCCACTGTAGAATACTGGCCACATTTTCTTTTGGGCGTACGGTTCGCAGGAGAGGCATAATCACCGTCGGTCCCGTCACGACCATCAGCGCACCAAACAGGAAGGAAACACTCCAGGAAAAGTCCAGCAGCGTGCGGGTCGCCAGCGCAGTAATCATCCAGGTGATGAAAGCACCGATCGTAATCAGATTCCGGATGACCCGTTCCAGTCCGGGAATATTCTGAATTTTTAAGGTCAGACTCCCTTCGAACAGAATCACGGCAACCGCCAGGGACACGAAAGGAAACAGCAGATCACCGAATAACTGATCCGGATTTAACCACTGCATCACCGGTCCTGCCATAATGCCGGCGGCCAGCAGGAAAATAATCGCAGGATATTTCACACGCCAGGCAACCCACTGGCACAGCATGCCTGTAAATAAGATAAATGACAGGGAAAGAATTGCGTGTTCGCTCATGAAAATTCCAGCTGATCTATTTTAAATCGGCCCCAATTGCGCAGGCCGTTTGTTTCATCTGTTTCTGACTCTGGGAATCGGTCGCGTCCATTAAAACTCTTTTAGCCAGTGCAACGTCGGTTGACTGGATTGCTATCATGGCTGAATCATTACAAGCGCAACTCAAAAAGCAAGGGTCAGTTCTTCTGATCCGGTTCGACACTGATCGCGGTTCCGATTCCTGTTTTCCCGTAACCGTTCCCACAGTAAAACAGTCGTAACCGCTTGCCTTCCCGAATGACGGAAGGGTATTCCACCATCTGACTCTCCCAGCCGGAACCGCTGGGCGTGAGCTGCAGATTATCTCCCGATTTTTCACCCCGGGTCCAATAGATCCCGTCATCCGATTCCGCGTAGCAGATACTATAATAGCCCCAGCGGGAACCGATTGCGGAATACCACATCTGAAAGCTGCCATCATCTCGCTGTAAAACAACCGGGCCGGCGACCCCCACATTCTCATAGTCCCGCTCGGGATTACGCAGCATGATGGTCCCCTGTTTTTTCCAGTGGATGCCATCTTCAGAGACAGCCAGACAGATTGTTTTCTGCTGATTCAACAGATGCGGTTTACCAACAGTAGGACATCCTGTGTAATAAAAACGCCATTCTGTCGCACCATCGCTTCGCGCCACCTGAATCACCGAACCACCGGCGATGCCGATTGCATCGGGAGTTCCCGGTTCACCACTCCGTGCCAGGACCGGCTGCTGACTGAAACGGGACCAGTTTTTACCATCGGCACTGGTTGCCAGACCAATTCCGGGGAAGGAACTGAGCCCTGTCCCCTGCCCGCTGTTTCCGGTGTAGTATAAATGCCAGCGATCCTCTGCCATTCGAATCGCATGGGGCAGAACACACCAGCGTGCATCAAAGCTGCCTGGCTGACCGGTTTCAAATAACGGGCCACTCCGTTTCCAGTTTGTGATGTCATCCACGTCCGCTGTCGCAATATCAATTCGATGCAGACCTTTCTCATCACCGCCTGCATAGAACAACTGGTACTGGTTTTCCTGCCTGACCACCCAGGGGTTCATACAGCGTGTGGAATCGAAATTTCCCGCAGCGCGTGGGGGGAGAATTGGATTTTGTGCCTCACGTTTCCAGTGAATGCGATCCCGCAGCGCACTGAATTCCGCGGAATGCGTCAGCCTGAGTTTTACAACCTCTTTAGAACTACGGATGATGCCAAAGAAAGTTCCAATGTCACTCTGATCCCAGGCAATTCCCTGCCCGGCGATCGGGGCAGATATTGTTTCCACATGCTCCAGAATTCCAGGAGCCTTCGGAACTTTCAGGACGTAGACTTCCCCATGATCGTGGCCTGTCGCATATAACAGCCCATTGGGTCCAAAGGCCCCGCCCGAATTGCTGTTGGGCAGAAACCGTTTTACGACGGAATCGGGAAATGTCCACTCTGCTTCCGGCTGCCAGTTGTCATCGTAGCGAACCAGGCGGGTCTTGCGGACGTTTTCAATCTGACCATAAAACGCATAGCAGACCCACCACTTGCCGGCTCGCCGATCAACCCAGTTGATAGCACCTGCCGTCTCCGGAAACGTCAATGTTTTCAGATGTTCCAGTGTCTCCGGTTTGAAAACTTCGATCGTATTCTTGAGCGGACTTTTCGGCCAGTTGGAATGGGCACAATACAGTTTCCCCCCCGTCACAATTCCACTGTTTAAGTGACGAATATGGGAGTCTTTCGGCCCCGTCCATTTTGTGAGTTGGTTCCCCGTTGTTTTATCATAACGGGCCACCTCCCGACTCGAGATGGCATAGAATGAAGTTTCATCAACGGCAACCGCCTGATGTGCTTCTGAAGCTTTAAATCGGTTCAGTTCCCGAAACCCGCGTACCGGTTTCTCATTTGCCTGGATCGATGAAATCTGACAGAGGAGAATGAACGTGATTATCCAGAAAGCTGGTATGGGAATTTTTCGCAAGAGATCTTCAACCTGTTCAATGTGACACGAAACGCAAATTCGTTCGATAAGAATTCAAGTCTGGTATTCCCCAGCATAAATCAATCGCTTCACAGTTTTCCTATGATATCCGGCATCTCAGGTATTGTCTAAGTTCAGCTGTCCTGATCCCGAAAACATCACGCAATAGATTTGCTGAATTGATCAATATCGTCCGACTCCGCAAACAAGCAGTTTTCAGATAGTCGCTTCCGTAAGAAACCGTATCTTGAACTGAAACTGGCAATGCGGTAAGTTGACCTTTTCTGATCCTGATTCTTCAAGACTCGCATAAGCTGGACACGATCCGCTTTTGCAGGGAACATTCAATGGACGTCGCCACAATTGCGGTACTGATTCATATTTCGATTGAAATTCTGGTCATCATGCGCGTCATTTTAAGGCCGCACCGTCAACCAGCATCGCGATTGGCCTGGATCGTTGTCGTCGTCACACTGCCTGTACTGGGTATCCTCGCCTATCTGCTGCTGGGGGAAGTCAATATCGGACGCCGCCGCGTTGCCCGGATGCAGAAAGTATTCGAACGCCTGCCTCAACTTAGTTGCAATGTCTGCCCTGAAGAAGATTTTCATACACTAATCCCCGAGAAACATGATCATCTCTTTCGCGTTGGCTGTTCCATCAGCGGCTATTCACCAGTAGGTGGGAATACGGCACAACTGATGGCGGATTCGAATTCCACGATCGACAGGATGGTCGCAGATATTGACGCTGCTCAGGAACACGTGCATCTGCTGTTCTATATCTGGTTACCCGACAATAACGGCTGCAAGATCATGGAAGCATTGAAACGTGCCGCTGCCCGGGGTGTTCAATGCCGTGCCATGGCCGATGATCTGGGTTCCCGGCTCCTGATTAAGTCTTCCCATTGGAATGACTTGAAAGCAGCCGGTGTAAAAACCGCAGTCGCCCTGCCCATCGGAAACCCCCTGCTTCGTCCCTTTGTAGGACGCATAGATCTGCGTAATCACCGTAAAATCGTGGTTATTGATCACAGCATCACGTATTGTGGCAGCCAGAACTGTTCCGACCCGGAATTTCGCGTCAAACCCAGATATGCCCCCTGGGTCGATGCCGTCATCCGGTTTGAAGGACCAGTGGCGCGTCAGAACCAGCATCTGTTTGTCAGCGACTGGATGACACAGGTTGACGAAGATCTGTCACATCTTTTAGACATTCCCATCCCCCCCCGTGAAACCGGATTTCCAGCACAGGTCGTTGGTACCGGCCCGACGGTTCGCTTTTCTGCGATGCCCGAGATGTTCGAATCTCTGATCCATTCTGCCCGCAGAGAACTGGTGATTACTACCCCCTATTATGTTCCGGATGAATCGATGCAGGATGCCCTCTGTGCCACAGCTTATCGTGGCGTTGATACGAAAATCATTTTCCCGGCCCGCAATGACTCCCGGATTGTCGGCGCAGCGAGCCACAGCTATTACGAAGAACTGCTGGAAGCAGGTGTGAAAATCTATGAATACGAAAAAGGCCTGCTGCATACCAAGTCACTGACGCTGGACGGTGAAATCACCCTGATCGGTTCTGCAAATATGGATCGACGCAGCTTTGACCTCAACTATGAAAACAATATCCTGTTTTATAACCCTGCCTTGACAGAAAATGTCCGGGAACGTCAGCAGGAATATCTGGCATCTTCCAAAGAAATCACAGCAGAAGCCGTCGCAAACTGGAGTATCGCCCGCCGCTTCTGGAATAATACCATCGCCATGCTGGGTCCGGTTCTGTAATCAGCGTGAACGACTTCTTCCCCATGATTATCTGATTGAATCGAACAGCAGTAGCCAGATCCAGGCCACTGACAATGTAATGATCGTCACAGGCACCCCGACGCGGGCATGCGTGCGGAAGTCGATCTTGATCCCTGCCAGTCGCGCTGATTCAACAACAATAATATTGGCCACACTTCCCACAATAATGAAGTTCCCCGCCAATGTACTGCTGATCGCCAGCAAAGGTCCCATCTCACTGCCCTCTGTCATCGGCAACAGCAGCATGATCGCGGGCACGTTCGAAACCAGGTTACTCAAGATCGCAGTCGAGAGAAACAGCGTCCCAGGATCCTCCAGGGAGATTCCAGCCGCATGAGTTCGCGCCATAATCCAGTCCATTCCTCCAGCCAGCTGAAAGGCCTGATTCACAATAAACAGACTGATGAACAACACCAGTAGTGGCCAGTCCACCAGCCCCATGACGTTGCGCGAATAAAAGGTCCGGCTGAACAGCAGAATCCCAGCCGCTCCCAGAGCCAGTAATTCACGAGGCCAGGGAGCCAGCATGAACCCCAGTACCAGGAGAGTTAATACGACCAGTCCTTTTCCAGTCTGCCAGGAACTAAACGCATTCTCGCCATCATCTGCAGCGGGTTCCGACTCAATGGACCATTGCTCCTGATACTGGAAGACCAGTACTCCCCAGACAACGATCAGCCCCAGCAGACAGATCGGAAGCGCAATCAGCAGATAACCATTGAAGGATAAATGTAAAGATTCGCCAATCAGGATATTCTGCGGGTTCCCGATCAGGGTTGCTGCACTTCCGATATTGGCAGCACAGGCGAGTGCAATCAGAAAAGGAACCGGATTCAGTTTTTTTCGCAAACAGAGTTGAATCAGGCTCGGCGTCACCGCCAGACAGACGACATCATTGGTCAGAAAAGCACTCAAAGCACCGCCAAAACCGATTACAGATGCCAGCAGTAAAGAGGGTGACAGATTGTGATTCACGATGCGATTGGTAATGCGACCATAAAAGCCGCCCAGCCGGAGCTGTGCCGATATCACCATCATGCCAAACAGCAGAGCCAGCGTAGGCACATCGATTGATTCCAGAGCCTGCTGCTCAGTCAGGCATCGTCCTGCCAGCAGAATGATGGCCCCCAGTAAGGCTGCTCCCGTCCGATCCACTTTTAATCCGGGAATCCCCCCCAGCAGCATACTGAGATAGACGCAGATATAAATCGCGATAATCAACGCATTCATTGCAACGGTGGGACTCTGTCCGGGATCAGGGATACGGGGCGCAAAACAGGCGCAGATTATAAACCAGTTGTGCAACCGCGATCAACTGGCTTACATCGCAGCCCCGCTTATCCCATCAGTTCCGGAATCGGTTTGCCCTGATCGGCAATGATCGGAGTCGGACGACCGTTGAAGTCTTCGATGAACACATTGGAGGAATCAATTCCCAGATGATGATAAATGGTCGCCAGGAAATCACCCGCGCCACAGATTCGCTCAATGGAATCTTCACCCAGCTTGTCACTCGCACCAATAAAGCGACCGGTTTCAATTCCACCGCCCGCCCAGATATTGGAAAACGCACGTGGCCAGTGATCTCGGCCCGGCTGCTTGGTACCGGCGGGTGCACTCGCATTCCCTTCACCGGTACTGGGCTGGTAATTGACTTTCGGGGTACGTCCGAATTCACCAGTGACCACCACCAGCACACGTTCATCCAGTCCACGATCGTAAATGTCTTCAATCAGAGCAGAGACGGCCTGATCGTATGCCTGCGAACGAAAACGCATCGCATCGAACACATGATGATTCACTGCGTGATCGTCCCAGTTCTGTACACGACCACAAAGCGGTCCGCTCAAACTGGTTGATATCACATCGACACCCGCTTCCACCAGACGCCGTGCCATCAGTAACTGCTGGCCCCAGGTGTTGCGACCATAGCGATCACGGGTGCGGTCATCTTCCTGGCTCAAATCAAAGGCATCTTTTGCTTTGGGATTCGTTAACAGAGTCATGGCCTGGGTTTCGAATTCGTCCAGTGCCTGCAGTTCACCCGCCTGATCGAACGAACGTTCCAGGGTATCAAGCTTCTCACGCAGAGTGGCCCGGCGATCGAGCTGTTTCACTTCAGCCTGATTCGAGAGTCCGATATTGGGGACCGTAAAGTTCGGTTTGTTCGGATCACCTGAAACAGTAAAGGGACCGTAGGCATCTCCCAGGTAGGCACCGCCTACACGCTGTGAAGAAAAATTGATGCCCACGTACGGCGGAAGCGGATTTTTACGCGGACCTTCTTTGGAACGCAGATAATTGGTAACGGACATCCAGTCAGGATACTTGGGAATTTCCTTGTCGCGACGATCGGTATCGCCGGTCAGCATTCGCAGTGTTCCCGCCGGGTGCCCGGGGCTGTCATGGCGCATCGAACGCAGAACGGTAAACTTGTCTGCAATTTTCGCCTGCATCGGCAGCAGTTCTGTGAAATTCATTCCCGGAATTTTCGTCGGGATCATGCCGAAAGGACCACGGTATTCAATCGGCGCAGCGGGCTTGGGATCGTACGTATCGATGTGTGAACAGCCACCTGGTTGCCAGACCATAATTACAGCGGTCTTTTTCTTTTGATTGGGCAGAGGACTCGCTGCCTGCAATCGCAGAATTCCAGGAAGACTGAGCGAAGCAAAACCCGCCAGGCCCATTTTGAGAAACCCACGGCGTGTTTCAGGCCCCGGACACGGATGAACTGTAGATGCGTGAAAAGGATCTGTCATCACTATTTCGCCTTCTTAGCTGGATTAACACGAATGGTAATGGGCTTGGAAAAAATAATATCAACGATGTCTTTGGGTTTTGCTTTGGCAGTCGCCTGCTTTAATTCTTTATCGGCTTTTGCCACAGCAGCCTGAGCAGTTTTTGCTTTCGCAGCCGCCTCTTTTGCTGCCGCATCCCCCTGCTTCTGTAGTTTTTCTGCTTCGGCAGACAAGGTCGCTGCTTCCTGCTGTGCCTGCTTCAGTTCTGTTTCAGCCAAGGCAACCGCATTCGGGTTTTCTTTATACTTCACGACTGCATAGCCGCCGAATGCGATTTTGTATTCACCGGGAGGAGTTTTCAGCGTCGCCAGATCCAGCACTGCTTCAGACGCATCCGCTTTTAACGGCGCATCAAAGGCTTTATTTCGATCAAAGCCTTCTCCATAAGTGCTCAGGGTAATATTAGCCCCCGAGAATTCGCTGCGGCGAGCATGCTTGAGCGGGATCGTCAGCTTTTCCCCTTCAGTCACTTCCCAGACTTTCTCTTCTGCAGGAGCGATTGTAATCGGTGCCTGTTCTGAAGTGCTGACCGAGACAGGTACATCCGCCATCAGACGCGGACTGGGCACTTCACTCCAGGCATTTTGGACAGGCCACTGCATGGATGCCAGAAAACAGGGGCGTGTAACAGCCTGATCGTTGATCGTTGCCCGTCCGAAGAATTTCGCACTGGTTAAACCACGTGGTGCTCCTTCTGCTGCGGTGATCAACATCGTGCCCCGCGATTTCCCCTTACCAATCTTCAGTCCGGTGGCAGTCACTCCCTCAGGCAGGTTTTCCATGAAGAGTTCAATTTCGCCGTCGAAACCATCACGTCTGACGACAACTACTTCCAGAGGCATCGTGGCTCCGCCTCGCAGAGCAACTGGTTTGGAAAGGGCATTCCGGTCGCCGTTTCGCAGATTCATATGCAGCGCCCAGCCTACCAGAGCAAAATCAGGAGCTGCTTTGCGGATGATCAGTCGATAAATATTTTTCGCATCGTTGCGGGTTCCACCAAACAGATCCCGGATCTGCAGATGATGCACGCCGTCCTGCTTAATCTCGACTTTGCCGATGATATCTGAGGAGCCGGCATTGTAGGGAGGGCCATCGTAAGAATAGCCGTTACTGGATACTTTGACCGGGCTGGGAATGTCACTCAGTTCAACCAGGTCGGTAATTTTCGCATCTGCCCCTGTTCCGCTGACATGCTGCACAACAATCGAGGGATCGGTTGGACGTCCCAATCGCTCTGAAGCGACTTCGACCCACCAGACTTCACCTTTCTTAGCGGTAAATTCGAACGTATCGACGTCTGCTGCAGGAAAGAAACTGCCACTGATATCGCAAGGCAGAGTAATTTTCTGTGCTTCTGCATGTGCATTATTCGGTTCGGCTTCCGGCTTGAGCGTTTCATTAGTTAAACCGGCGGGAGGCCATGAGAAAGCGCTGACTTTTTTGATGGAAGGCATGCGGGGCACAATCTCATCCCGGGCCACGTTCTTCAATGCCAGTCGATAAAAATGATAA
>JAGQQP010000157.1 GCA_020426085.1 Planctomycetaceae bacterium
TCCCACCGACCCGATCGCGGTCCTGGGAATCTTCAAGAGCCTTGGCGCTCCCAAATCGCTGGAGACCAAGATCGCGGGTGAATCGCTGTTTAACGACGGCGTGGGAGTGGTGGTGTTTATTGCGCTCCTGGGCATCGCGGGTTTGGGCGGGCATGGCGAGTCGCATGCAGACGTCAATCAGCAGGAGGAGCCTAACCAGGTCGTTCAGCAGAGCGAACAGGAACAGCCACACGAGGAGGTTCAAGCAGGCGGGGAGGTGACAGAGACGAACGCCAGCGACGTCGCGAAACTCTTCGCCCTCGAAGCCGGCGGCGGAATTGCGCTGGGCTTTGTGCTGGGGCTGATCGCGTTCTTGCTGTTGCGATCCATTGATCACTACGCGACGGAGATTTTGATTTCGCTGGCGGTGGTGACAGGCGGATATGCACTGGCGATGAAACTGCACCTGTCCGGGCCGTTGGCAATGGTGGTCGCGGGACTGATTCTGGGCAACCATGGCCGCACGCTGGCGATGTCCGACAGAACGCGTCAGCACCTGGATACGTTTTGGGAACTGGTGGACGAACTTCTGAACGCGGTGCTGTTTGTGCTGATCGGTCTGGAGGTTCTGGTGCTGTCGTTCCATGAAAAGTATCTGCTGGCCGGGGCGCTGGCCATCCCCGCCGCGCTGCTGGCGCGGTTCCTGTCTGTAGGCACGGTGGTCACCCTTGTGAAGAAGGTCACCGGCCGGGAATTCACACCGCATGCGATCAAGGTCATGACCTGGGGTGGCCTGCGCGGCGGAATCAGTGTGGCACTCGCGCTCTCGCTCAAGGAAGAGATCCACGCTCAGCAGTCGCAGTACGACAACATCGGCGAACTCATCCTGACCATGACCTACGTCGTCGTCGCCTTCTCCATCCTCGTCGGCGGCCTGACCATCGGCCCGATGCTGAGCCGCCTGGGTCTCACAGGGCAGAGCAAAACAGACGCCCACTAACTGCGGAGAGCGATCTGTTCGCGGGGCGAACGTCACCTGGATTCGCAGCTTAGACAATAATGCATCAATTTAAGTTTCCTGGAACTTTTTCTGCCCAATTGGTCCAGAACCTGATTCGTATATCAAGTTCTGGATGCGGTTAAGGGGGGCAGGTCAGCGCTTGACCGCCTTCACCGGCAACACCACACGAAAACCGAATTTAGAACTAGCCGCTGGATGAGCAGAATATCGACCTGCTGCACGGCAACCGAACCAACTAACCTCCCAATTACCGCCGCGAAATACCTGATCTTTTTTTTGGGTGAACGGGTTGGATGGATTAACGGCAACATCATCCTCGAACTTCTCATAGAAAGCAGGCTCCCAGCTGTCCTGAACCCATTCCCGGACATTGCCATGCACATCATATAATCCAAACGGATTGGCTTTCAGCTTTCCTACGGCATGGGTGTGCTCATTCGAGTTGCTGCTGAACCAGCCGGCTGTAATCAAATCCTCATCCTTATCTCCGCTCCAGAACCGCGTTGTTGTTCCCCCCCTGCATGCGTACTCCCATTCCGCCTCTGTCGGCAAACGGTAACCTGTGCCGTCGAGTGGCGTGAACGTTGCGCCGGAACGAAAGTAGAACGGTTTCAATTTCTCTTGTTGACTCAGTTTAGTGCAGAAGTCGACCGCATCTCTCCAACTCACCGCGTCCACCGGATAGTTGCTGGTATCCAAACCAGCAACTGCATCTTTGCCCTTCCCGGTAGCAGAAAAGTGGGATGGGTTCGTTCCCATCACTTGCTCGTATTGCGCCTGCGTGACTTCCGTCTCACTAGCGTAGATCGGATTAGTGAGAATCACTTTATGCTGAGGAACTTCACTACTGAGCTTCTCCTTTAAATTCTGGTCGTCACTCACCCATTTCTCCATCGCTTTAATCTCGTCAGCTGTGCTTCCCATCAGAAACTCCCCCGGGGGAAGTAAACGAAACTTCATGCCGATGGAGTTCTCGTACTCGATCGGCATGCCAAGATGATCCGCCCAGGCCTGCTGATGGGCTTTGGCCTGTTGTTCATCGAACGGGGCGATGGCGAGCGGAGGAGATTGAGACAATTCGCTACCCCATTTGATTTTGCAATCAGGTAAGGCCCGCTGAAGTTCAGTAATCCCGGCCTGGGTCACCGACGTTTCTCTAAGCCAGAGAACCTCAAGATTTTTCAAACCATTAAGATGGGATAACCCTTTGTCCGTGATCAACGTACCAACAAGGCTCAATTTTTTCATTTTGGTCAGCTGTGAGAGATGTCTCAATCCGCTATTATCGACACGTGTTTGGGCAAGATAAAGTTCCTCGATATTGGTGAGCGCGCTGATATATTTCAGGCCGTCACTAGTAATGGGGTTATCGCCCAGTCCTAAATACTTGATCAGTTTCAAATTCTGTATCGACTGCAGATCCACGTCTGTGACATCGGTATCTGAAAGCATCATTCCATCAAGCTTTTCGAAGTGCTGTACCAGTGCGAAAGGGCTATTCTTAACGCTACAATTGTCACCCGCCATTAAGAACCGAATTTGAAATAACTGTTCGGGTAAGCGGTCGACTGACGTAAGTTTACCTGATTGGGTGATAATCTCCCCACCCGTTGATAAGATCCACTCCGCAACCGCACGGTCAGGATCTCCAGGTGGCGTCTGCAACTTCGACGCGTCGATAGTCATCGCGAGGCGAAAACCGCGATTGGAGCCTTTGATATGTGAAGGATTTTCGCCGCGACTTGCCGAGCGACATTGCCAGACGGGATTAGAAATATTTCCACCACGAAACATTCTCGCATTCGCAGCATTGGTCATCTTGAGAGGATCAGTTTCCGGCGAAGCCTTGTAACCACCTCCCGCATCTGCGCACCATTCCTGAACGTTGCCCAGCATGTCGAACAACCCCCAGGGATTGGGCTTTAATAGTCCGACAACCGTTGGAGATATTTTCTGCTTGTCTGTCCATTCGTACTTTGCAATTTCCGTGGCATTGTCACCAAACCAGTATGCGGTGGTCGTCCCCGCACGGCAGGCGTGCTCCCACTGGGCTTCACTTGGCAGAATGATTTGCGAGCCCGCTGTTCGATCAATGCTGACGTTCAGCTTCTCCAGAAACGGTTGAATGTCGTCCCAGTTCACCTGCTCAACCGGCTGATTCGGGCCAGGATACTTTGCAGGGTTCGTTCCCATGACGGCTTGCCACTGTTGCTGGGTCGTCTCCAGCCTGGCCAGGTAATAGGGGCTGGTGATCCGCACGGTATGCTGTGGTCCTTCCTGGCGAAGATAGCCTTCGTTGGCGCCGAAGGATTTTACGATGCTTTCACGATCCTCGTCAGAAGTACCCATCAGAAACTCACCTGGCGGAATGAGCATGAAGAAAATTTTCTCCCCGCCAGGCAGTACGACTTCTTTTTCAACCGGCAGGCCGAGGTAGTCCGCCCAGGCCTGCTGATGGGCCATCGCCTGCTTTTCATCGAACGGGGCGACGGCGAGCGGCGGGGGGGCTGCTTTGCTGGCAGAGCCAGTGACACCCGGCGTCTGGTGGGCGGTGTCTTGAATCGGCTTTGTGTTGTTTGCGACTGAGCTGGCGGCAGTGGCAGCTCCGCCCTCCGGATTGATGGCGAGTTTTCCATCAAGTTTCGCGACGTGGACAACGTTTTTACCGTCCTGGCTGACGGTGAATTCGCCGGTCTCGGCGGGAAAGCCTGCCAGTTCAACACTGAGTTCGTGAGGGCCCGCGGACAGCTGGAGTGGACTGCCATTATCGACCGGGTCGCCATCAATCTTCAGCGACATGGACGGATCATCCAGCGTGATCTGCACATCATACTTTCCACCCGAGACGAAGGAGACGATTGCGAGCAGCAGCAATGCACCCAGTCCCCCGCCGATCAACAGCTTTTTGTGGGGAGTAGAGTATTTACCGGCCGCCTCGGATTTCGGACTGGCAGATGATTGACTGCGTGTCTTCCTGTTCTTATTTCGCAGCTGTTCCACGTAAGACTTCGGATGTTCGACGGTGATCAACGCCGGGTTGGATTCTTCATTCGCACCTGGTAGCGAGGTCGGTTTGGACCCGGTTTTCTTCGCAGCCTCTTGCTGCTGGGAGTTGGGTTGACGCAGGACCTTCTGCAGATCTTTCGCGACATCAGTCATTGACTGGTAACGCTTCGACAGATCGCCTGCCATCATTTTCAGACAGATTTTTTCTAACCGCGGATCGAGATCAGGACGCAACTCCAACGGCCTGATCGGATCGTTGGCTGCAATCTGGGAGAGCATTGTGATCATCCCACCTTTGAATGGCATCTCTCCTGTGAGCAATTCATACATGATCACGCCAAGTGCATAGATGTCGGTCTGTGGACCGATCAGTGACTGATCCCCTTCCACCTGTTCCGGTGACATGTACGCTGGCGTTCCCAGAATCGCGCCGCTCTGGGTTACCTGCACATCGTCGCTGCTGCTGCGACGGGCGAGCCCGAAGTCCATGACGACAGGCTCCCCCTGTTCATCGACCATGATGTTGGCTGGTTTCAAATCACGATGAATGACGCCGATTTTGTGAGCCTGCTCCAGTCCCATCGCGAGTTTTCGGATCGTCGAGATAATCTGCTTTTCAGAATGTTTCTTCTTCGACTTCGTGTAGTCCTTCAGGGGACGACCTTCGATATACGCCATCGTGATATAATGCTGACCATCGATATCGCCAACATCATAGACCGGACAGATATTTGGACTACGCAATGTCGCCGAAGCTCGGGCTTCACGGTAGAACCGTTCAAGCAGTTCCTGATCATCGACTCCGTTCCCGTCTCCGAATTTGGGAATTTTTAGAGCGACATCACGGTCGAGTTGTGTATCTCTGGCGAGATAGACTGCCCCCATCGCTCCCTGACCGAGGACCTTTTGAATGGCGTAGCGACCGAAGCTTTCTGGAATCTCGAGATTCGTCGACGAGGAAGTTGAATTTCCTTCGTACTGACGGGTAATCGAAGTATCCGAATCAACAGTTCCCGGCACCAGGGTGTTGGCAATGGCCTCTTCGGAATGATCGTGCGCGCTCAAAATCGTTTCATCATGAAAAGAAGATTCGGTTTTCCGAGAATCTTCCAGCAGATCAACATTCGAGAAATGTTGCGTTAATTCCGCAGCGTGTTCGGGATGCTCTTTGATAAACTGCTCAACGTCCAGACTCTCCCCGGCATGGGACCGCTGCATGAACTCAGCAATCAAGTGTTTCACGGCCACACTCTGTTCACTTGCCCCGTCTGCTTCGTTACTCATTACCACCGCCTGATCTGCTCATCCCTCTGCCAACTGAGCACATTCCCAAAACACTGACTGCCTGATCCTCTTTACCCCGATATGGTCAACAAGGTCTCCGCACTGAACAGGCAAAATCACAGCATCGGAATAGGGCGAATCCAAGTATGAATCACGAGTAGTCTCCTGCGACTCATATTCTGACTATACTAACCACACATCTCAAGCCTAAACCAGCAGTCGCAGGAATGGTCACAGTTCAGTTTGGTGTGTAACAGATTGTGAGTACCATGTCGAATTTTGTTGAATTTAAACAAAAGTATGGATGCGAATCAGTTAAATCTGCCTGATGGTAGATTTGATAATGTGGCAAGGGCTTTTGAACGAGGCCATCGCCTGGCTGGGGCGCGAAATGGGTAAGGCAATCAGCACTGATATGTCTCCTGAGAAGATCTTCGGAAGCGATTTAGAGACAGAATGCGAGAAAAATGCTACGGCAGGGATTGAGAGGGCAGGTAAGGCAACTTCAGGTTGCCTGGGAGTGTGAAAATCGCAGATCGAAAAACAAAGGCTTACGGACCTGAAATCAAGCCTGTAAGCCTTTATTATATAACAGTTTAAAGTCGGGGCGACACGATTCGAACGTGCGACCTCTTGCTCCCAAAGCAAGCGCTCTAGCCAAGCTGAGCTACGCCCCGCAACTTTAACAGAGGCACAGTTTAGAGAGACACGCAGAAGCCGTCAATGGTTCTCTGTGTTCTCTTACGAAAATATGTAACCTCTAGCGATGAAAGTAGATATTTAAACCATCATCAGCATTAAGCCAGGATTTCTTTAATCAAATTTCCATGAACGTCGGTCAGACGGCGATCCAGGCCATTATTATAGTAGGTCAGGCGATCATGCTGGAACCCGAGCAGATGCAGGGCCGTCGCATAGAAATCCCAGACCGTCGTCGGATTCAACTCCGCGCGGCGGCCGAATTCATCAGTCGCACCGTAGCTGGTTCCCCCTTTGATGCCGGCCCCCATCATCCAGCAGGTGAAGCCGTCCGGATTGTGATCGCGTCCGAGGGTTCCCGACTGATGAGTGGGCATACGACCGAATTCGGTCGTCCAGAGAACCAGCGTCTCATCCAGCAGCCCGCGCTGTTTTAAATCGGTAAGCAGTGCCGCCGTCGGCTGATCGAAAATGGGACAGTGCCGTTCGTAGTCCGCTTTGAGCGTCTTATGGGCGTCCCAGTTCAAAAGGCCATCGACGCCGGAAGCTCGCGAGGCACAGTACAGATTCAGATAGCGTACCCCCCGCTCCAGAAACCGCCGCGCCAGCAGACAGTTTCGCGCATAGGCGGCTTTGAGTTTGTTGGGATCGCTAGTGCCGTACTGTTCGTGGATCGATTTCGGTTCCGAAGCCAGATTCGAGACCTCGGGCGCAGAGAGCTGCATGCGGGCCGCGAGTTCGTACGCTTCGATGCGGGCTTGCAGATCGGAGTTGCCGGGCCGCTGTGCGGCGTGTTTCTGATCGAGGAACTTCAGGAATTCGCGCGTGGCCTTCTCTTCTTTCACTGAGATCCCCTCGGGAATTTTCAGATTGCGAATGGGAGACTGCGCGTTCATCACAATCGCCTGATGCTGGGCGGGGAGAAAGCCATTGCTCCAGTTGGCTTTCCCGTTCGGGGGTTCGCCGCGAATATCGGGAATCGCGATGTAGGCAGGCAGGTTTTCATTTTCGCTACCCAAAGCATACCCGAGCCAGGCACCCGCGCTGGGATGACCTTCGGTATCGTGACCGGTATTCATGAAGACACAACCGGGACCATGCGTATTGGTTTTGGTGGTCATCGAATGGATGAAGGCAATATCATCGACGTGACGCGACATGTGAGGCAGAATGGACGTCCACATCTTGCCCGTCTCACCCTGCGGTTTGAAGTCCCAGGGACTTTTCATCAGGTTCCCGTTTTTTCCCTGAAAGCTGACGAAGTTTTCTTCGCCGGGCAGCGGCTTGCCGTGATATTTTTCGAGGCTGGGTTTGTGTTCCCACAAATCCATATGCGAGGCGGCACCGGGACAGAAAATCTGTAGAACCCGTTTGGCTTTCGCGGGGAAATGGGTTTCATCAACGCCGGGCTGCCAGTCTTTGCTCTGTTTCGAATTTCCAGATTTGGAATTCGCAGCAGACAGATCATTCAGCAGCAGGTTCGTCAGTCCGAGACCGGCCATCCCGGTATAGACGCTGGAAAAAAATGAACGGCGGGAATGCACCTGCTGCAACAGACGGCGCGTCTTTAATTGTTCAAACGGATTCAACATGTGGTTCACCAGTTCAATCAAGATAAATCAGTTCGTTGGAATTAATCATGGCCCGACACAGGGCTTCCAGGTCACTGGCGGCGATAAGCGTGCGGGCGGCCTGTTGTTCTTCTGCTCGAGGAGCACGGGAGTAAAGTAACTGAAACGCGCGATCAATCTGCTGATCGACATTCTCCGTGCCGGCATCCTGCCTGAGTCGTTCAGCTAAAAACCCGGCGAGATCGAGCGTGAATTGATGGTTCATCAATGTCAGCGCCTGCAGAGGCGTGGTTGTCGTATTCCGTCGGGGGGCGGCGAACGCGTTATCGGGGCAATCGAAATCGGTTAACAGATCGACGCGGGCTGCGCGGGCATTCTGATGATAGACGGCGCGGCGATAAGTTTCCGGGCCGAACTCTTCGAGGGGCACATACGTGGCGACGTTGTCCTGCAGGTATTGATATAAACGAAAACCGGGTCCGCCCATTTTGAGGTTCAGTTTTCCGGTGACGGACAGCAGAGTGTCGCGAATCTCTTCTCCCGACAGACGCCGGGGCGGGAACCGCCAGAGCAGGCGCGAATCGGAGTCGACGCGGGCTGCCTCTTCCCGGTAGGTACTGGCCTGCTGATATGTTTCTGAAAGCATGATCTGTTTCTGAATGTCTTTCAGGCGCCAGCCATTCTTCTGGATCTGAAGTGCGAGCCAGTCGAGCAGTTCGGGATGACTGGGTCGGGTGCCCATGTAGCCAAAGTCGCTGGGCGTCGAAACGATGCCGGTTCCGAAATGGTAATACCAGAGTCGGTTGGCCAGCACACGGGGGGTGAGCGGATTGTCTTTGGAGACGATCCAGCGGGCCAGTTCCAGGCGGCGTTCTCCCTGTGGTGAGTCTGCTTTGAGTTGATAGCCTTCCGTCACCTTACTGAGTGTCGTCATACTGGCGGGAACAACATGGTCTCCTTTACGCTGCGGATTACCGACGACAAAAATG
>JAGQQP010000158.1 GCA_020426085.1 Planctomycetaceae bacterium
CTCCGTTCGGGCCGATCACTCCAACGATTCCACCGCGGGGTAATTCAAAGCTGAAGTTCTCAAACAGCAGTTTGTCTCCAAAACCTTTGGTCAGATTTTCAGCGACGAGTACCCGGCTGCCCAGCGGTCGGGAAATCGGGATTTGAATATCTGAAGCGTCGTCCCGTTTTTCATATTCTTCCGCGGCGAGTTCTTCATAACGCTGCACACGAGCTTTGTTCTTGGAGGCCTGGGCCTTGGGGGACATGCGGACCCATTCCAGTTCCCGTTTGAGGAATTTCTGTCGTTTTGATTCCTGCTTTTCTTCGACAGCCAGGCGGGCCTGTTTCTGTTCGAGCCACGAAGAATAATTGCCTTCAAAGGGAATGCCCCGTCCGCGTTCGAGTTCCAGAATCCAGCCGGCAACGTTATCCAGGAAGTAGCGATCGTGGGTGATTGCAACTACGGTACCCTGGAATGTATGCAGGTAGCGTTCCAGCCAGGCGACTGATTCGGCATCAAGATGGTTAGTCGGTTCGTCCAGCAGCAACAAATCCGGGTTCTGCAACAGGATTTTACACATGGCGACACGGCGTTGTTCGCCACCAGATAAAGTACCAATCACGGCGTCACCGGGGGGAACCCGCATCGCGTCCATGGCGATTTCGAGCGTCCGGTCCAGTTCCCAGAGATTGGCAGCATCGATCTGGTCCTGCAGTTTGGCCTGTTCTTCAATCAGCTTTTCCATCTCTTCGGGAGTGGGATCTTCGCCGAACTTCATGTTGACTTCATTATAACGATCCAGAATGGCCTGTGACTCTGCGACTGCTTCAGCAATACATTCTTCTACCGTCTGCTCCGCGTTTAAATCGGGTTCCTGTTTAAAGTAACCGATTTTGATCCCTTTGGCAGGACGGGCATCTCCAGAGAAGTTGGTATCTTCGCCGGCCATAATTTTCAGCAGCGTACTTTTGCCCGCTCCGTTGGTACCCAGAACACCGATTTTTGCTCCCGGGAAAAAGGAGAGCCAAATGTCTTTCAGAACCTCTTTCTGTTCAAAGACTTTGGTAACGCCTTCCAGTTGCATAATGTATTGTTGTGCCATGACTTATTCTCTTGTCCTGCGGGACGGATACTCTGGAGTGAAGAATTTGTTGGAAACGCTTGTGTTCCACTTGCCGCATACCATAGCTGTACGGTCACGACAAGTCACTCGAAACGGGGGACTACTCTGGGAAATACTCAAAAAACCCGGTAAATGGCGCTGATTTTAGTCATCCTGAAGAGGAATTCAAGGGCGAACGGGGGGCTGCTCTGGAGGGGGAGCCGATTCCGGTTTTCGCATCAGTATGATGAAATAACCATTGGTCTGATCAGGGAGCAGTTCCCAGTGTTCGGGGTGGTCATGATATTCGGGAATCTGGTCGGGGGTTTTGATCTCGCTATAGGGGTGTTGTGTATCGATTACAATATAATCTGTGTCTGCGGGGACTCCTGCCTGGTATTCATTCACCTTTCGCAGATAGTTACTGTAATCATAAGAACGGTCGAAATGTGTAAACCGGGGATGAACGAAATCCGTAGAAGCCACGCGACTTTCAGGTGGAATCTGTGCCAGTACTTTCGGAAATTGTGTTGCGCGCTCACCGGGAACGTAAAGCTGCTTCCAATACCAGGTGGAACCGGAATCCCAGAATACCAGTCCTAACGGGCTTAAGCTGAAGAATATGGCGGTTGCCAGCGACGAACTCCAGAGAAAGTGTATGGCAAAATTCTGTCCCGAGGCTGAGGAGATTTTGAACCGGGACGCGCGTCGTTCCAGCAATTTTGGGATATTACCCGTTGCACAGGCAGCCGCCCAGCAGAGAACCGGAACGATGGGGGCATGGAAGTGGTGACGCGGATCATGCGCAATTTCATTCAGGCAGAGCAGACTAAACAGAGGCAACGCGACCAGGATTCGACTGGGTGAGAGCAAAGGCAGCAATCCCAGAGGGACAACTAATGCCAGGAAATAAATCAACGTATCAGGCCGAAACAGTTCCCCCAGCAGCATTCCAGGATTGAACAGAATGTTTTTAATGACTTCACTCAGCGTGCTGCCAAATCTGCTGAAATAGCCGACATAATGGACTTGTTCGCCACTACGAAACCAGGGGATTGCGTATTTAACGACGAACAGCAGATACACGACTGCGAACACAGACACACCAATTCCCGGTCCAATGGTACGTAGCAGGCTCTGTTTTGATTCTTCCGGGAGTTGTTTTCTATCACACCACTGTTGCCAGGCAATCCAGAGCCCCAGTGGTCCCAGGATGATGGCGAAATCTTCTTTTGCCGTTAATGACAGCAGAAGGAGGATCGCTGCTGTCTTCCAGCGTTTCAACTCGAGGGCTTCCAGTGCAAACAGCAGAATGGGAACCCCGAAAGAAATCGGTCGGAATGTTTTCAGGTCGATGGCGATATCCAGAAACTGCAGAGGAAAATAGCAGAGGTAAGCGGCGACCATGGCTTTTCCTGCCGTGGTGGAACCACTGTGTCTGACCGTCATGCGATACAGGGGGATCGCTCCAGCCGCCAGTGCCACGGTTTCACACAATTCCATCGTCAGATGTGAAGGCCAGATTAAATAGACTGGCAGCAGGAACAGGTGGATGAATTGAATGTGTTCTCCCCAGAACAGTCCCTGATCCAGATAACTGCGAAATCCTTTTCCATGTGAAAGATTCCAGAGATGTTCTTCGTACATGGCCGAGTCGCCGTGTGGAATCAGCAGACCTTTATATAATTGCCAGTTCATCCAGGTGAAGATTAATGTGAAGCATCCCATCATCAACCAGGCGGTGAGCGGAATGGTTACTTTAGGTGAGGGTTCCTGCTCAATCGCGGGAGAACGGTACTGGAGTGGGATCAACATACTCGTCAGAGTTGCCAGCCAGCCTGCGATGCTGATTGCAAACCAGAATTGGGATGTCGCCAGCATGAGTGCTTCGACGCTGTCCCAGTTCAGGATAAAAAAAACGATCCGCAATATTTCCCACACGGCAGGCAGCAGCCACCAGCGAAATCCACGGATGCCCCAGTCTGTTAAAACCGTTGTGAAGGATTGACCATGGATTTTAGAGATCAGGAATGCACCTGCAATCCACAAACCGCAGGCAGCGATCAATAGATAGAGCAGTAAAGGAAAAAAAGGAATGATAGCAGTCTGACTGGCGGGGTCGATTTTACCCGACCAGGCCTGAATCATCGACTGCCAGAGTGGAGCACTCACATACAGAGTTGCAATGTCCTGAGTTCCAAAAATGGTCTGTAAAGCCAGAGTGACAGATCCACTGCCCAGTAGAATACAGAGCAGCGCAAACGTAAGTTGTCGGCTGTCGATCGATGATTTGGGGGCAGGGGGCTGGTTCATTAATTTCGATCTGGATTCAGGTGCGTATCAGGAAGTTTTGACAGGACAGGCAATTCCAATACCAGTATTTTGGAGAAGCAGGCTGAAAAAAAACTGATTCAGGTGAAAAATAACGGACTCTTGCTACAATACTTTGCACGACCCCTCATAATCAACATTCTAAATGGTTTTCATTCAGCAGGGAAGCATTACAGGTTAGACCATGAAACATTCTGATGAGCCGATTCGCGTTTACTGTGCAGGTCCGTTATTCAATCGTAGTGAACGTGAAGAAATGACGGCAATTGCCAACCAGTTAATGGAGTCTGGTTTCACTGTTTATCTGCCTCACCGTGATGGCATGGAATTTCGCCTGATTCTGGATGTGCTGGTGGAACGCAACTGGGATGCACCGACGGCTGCCCAGTTTCTGCATGAAGCGATCTTTGCACTCGATGTTTACCAGCTGGTCATTGAATGTGAAGCGATGGTCTGGAATCTGAATGGTCGCACGCCGGATGAAGGAGCGGTATCTGAAGCAGCGATGGCATGGATACTGGGAAAGCCGTTGATTGCTTATCAGGATGACGTACGTTCGCTGATACAAGGTCGAGTAAACCCTCTCTTGGTGGGACTGGTGGATTTTGAATCTGTCGATGAGATTGAGCTCATTCCGGATACGCTCTCTGCAGCCATCAAATCTCAGGGAGTTCCCTCATCGGTCTCAACAGATCAGTTACCTCCAAAAGTTCAGCGGGCAGTGAAATCAGGTCAGGTTTTGTGGGAGGCACTCTGTTCCGAAGGAGCCCAGGAGAATAATGAGCTGATTGCCTCTGTTGTCGAAGAACTTTTTGCTCCCAATGATCCTTCTACAATTCTTGCCTGATCTGTAAATTCAAACGAGCGGAAAATTGTCAAATTCTTATGAACCATCCTTATGTAGAGATCCCAGAGTTATCGAGTCTGCAGTCAGGTAGTGGCCTGGTGAGAATTCCCTACCAGCAGGATGTGCCGTTTACAAAACGTGTGCGGGCGCTGGTCGATACGGCTGAATTTCGCAGGCTGTCTCATATCACACAATTGGGCTTTACTTCACTTGTCTATCCGGGAGCCACCCATACGCGATTCGAACACGCTCTGGGCGTGTATCAGAACGCACTGCAGTATCTCTGGCAGTTAGGGAAAGATCCGCGTTTCACTGCTACGATTGACGTGCATACTGCAGAGGTCCTGATTGCGGCAGCTCTGTTGCACGATCTGGGACACTGGCCTTTCTGTCATTTGATTGAAGATATGTCGCTGGAAGGGATTCCCCGGCATGAAGCATTCGCCAGAGAGTTTCTTGCAGACAGTCGAGAACTGGCAGAGATTCTCCGATCAGAGTGGGGCATTGAACCAGTCGAAGTACTGGATATTCTGGTTCCCAGTTCTGACACTCCGGAAATGCGACTGGTCCGCTCGATTCTGTCCGGACCCATTGATATCGACAAGATGGATTACCTCGATCGGGACAGCCTGCATGCCGGTGTTCCCTATGGTCGTAATTTTGATAAAAACCGATTGATTCAGTCGTTGATGGTCAATGAAGCCGGTGATGGTCTGGCGATTGGCTCTAAAGGAAAGACGGCAGCAGAACTGATGGTGTTTGCCCGTTATGTCATGTTCAGTGAAGTCTACTGGCATCATGCCGTTCGCTCCGCCAGTACCATGTTCGCGCGGGCCTTCTATCATCTGTACCCGCATCTGGATCTTTCTACTTACTTTCAGTTGACGGAAGCTGAATCGGTTTCCGTGTTACGTGCGCAGGCGCGCGGTACGGAATGCGAGCGTCTGGTGGAAGGAGTTTTCAGTACGAAGCGCCTGTTGTATAAGCGAGTCGCGGAATTCAGTTTTTATGAATCTTCCGAAGTTTACGAACTGATTGCGCATCGGCCTGTTTCATCACTGGTGCGCTGGAGTGAGGGTCTGGCAAAACGACTTTCTCAGAAATTTCATCAACCTGTTGCTTCCACGGATATTCTGATTGATGCGCCACCAACGCATCGTGAAGTCGAGTTTAATGTGGAAATTTATTCCTCACGCGAGGCAAAATATCAACCGTTGCATGTGGTGTCACCGGTCGTGGATACCCTGGCCCGTAAGCAGTTTGATGATTTTGTGAAACGGGTTCGGGTTTTTGCCCATCCTGACATTGCCCGTCTTTGTATCGAAATGGATGATTTTCAAAGCATGTTAATTGAATCAGTTACGGAATGATTCGATTGCGATAAAAAAACGCTGTTTTTCGTAAACTTGCTATGATAGACTTAGTAGTGTCATTAGTATCGTCAGGCACTTTATTCGAAATGGCTGGTTTCCAACATGGTTCGAATTGATCAATGCAACAAAAAAGTCTGTGCAGGTGCTGTGGGATTATCCCTGTTGTTTATCGCAGGGTGCGGAGGAGGCAGTGAGCCGGTCAGGCAGCAGTCGCAACCGCCTCGTCAGGCTGCCGGATCTTCTTCGAATATGCAGGCGCCGACTTTGAAGCCAGCCAGTGTCAAACCGACGCCGAAAAAAAATATCAGCAATGCTCAAACGGCACCAGTGGGAAATCCGGATGATCAGTTTGAAGTTGTCGATTATGTGCATAACTTTGAGATTCAGAAACCGGATTCATCAGCTCATTCTAAAGATGAATTTGTCGCGATGTTGCCTGCGGCACCTGGAGTGAATTCTTCCAGTTTTTCCATTGTCAAAGCAGCTACCGAGGCCGAACCGAATCAGCCCGACCCTTCGTTTAAACTGCCGGATGGTTTTACTGCCATGAAAGAGGCAGGCTACTCACAACAGGGGCTTCCCAATCGAATTCGTTGTGATGGTGATTACAGTGAAATGGTGCTCGTTCCTGCAGGAGTGTCTCTACAGGGAGTTGCAGCCGGGGACGCGAATGCGAAGCCTCAGTTTTCTGTTTACCAGGACGCCTTCTACATTGATGTGCATGAAGTGACGCTGGAGCAGTATCGTCGCTGGCGTTCGGAAATGATTGCCAAAAAGGGAAAAGTACCCGAACCTGCAGGTAATGATTCTCAGTCAGCAAATTTGCCGGCGATGGGAGTTTCCTACACGGATGCACTCAATTATTCAAGGGCGATGGGTAAACAGCTCCCACGAGAGACACAGTGGGAAAAAGCAGCGCGGGGAGAGTCAGGATTTTCCTATCCCTGGGGAAGTGGCAGACCTCTCTGGCAGGTAACCCGTCAGCCCGGTCAAATTGATCCGGTAGAAACGTTTCCAGGCGACAAGAGCCCCTATGGGGTTTATGACATGGCGGGGAATGCCCGTGAATGGTGTGATGACTGGTATTCAAAAAATGCGTATCAGGCAGCTCTGGCTCTCTCTGATGCCGGCGTCGTTCGAGACTGGATGGGCCCGCGACGAGCCGTTGAACCCAGTCTGCGTGTCGTACGCGGAAATCAGAAATCCTGGGAAGTCTGGAAACGGACTGGTGAGAACATGAGAACGCCCCCCGCGGATGTTGGTTTCCGTTGCGTGCTCAATCTCAAATCTGAGTCTGCAGATCCGGAAAAAGCAAAACCAGAGAGTGCTTTTTGAGTCCTGAACGCTGTTGCTTTTTTGCATCATTTTTAATTCAGGGCCGCCTGTTTCAGCTAGAATCTGGAAATCTCCTTCGAAAATCGCTGGATCTCCCCAAACTGCTTAAATAAAAGCGTTAAAGGGGGATGGATCGCGAAATCAGGTCTTGTCACAGGGGGGGGCTGATTAGTATAACAGGGCTAATGATTAGCCAGGCTAATGATCCCGGATTCTCAATTCAAAGGAGAAGCTGATGCTGCAATATGACTTCGAAGAAAGTATAGGTTACTGGATCACCATGACCTCTCACTTCTATCATGATGCGCTGAATCAGGAATTAATCCCATACGGGATTACCTTTCGTCAGTTTCAGGTCATTGGCTGGCTGGTTTATGAAGGCCCTCTCTCCCAGGTCGAACTGGCAGACCGGATGATGATCGAACCTCCTACGCTGGTTCGCATTCTGGATCGAATGGAACGTGATGAATGGATCAAACGTGAGAATGATCCCGTTGATCGTCGTCGCAAGGTCGTCAATGTATTGCCGGAAGCAAAGCCGGTCTGGTCAAAGATGGTGGCCTGTCTAAAACGCCTCAGGAAAAAAGCAACCGAAGGTATGACTCCCGAACAGGTACAGACTCTGAAGTCTCTACTGGCGCAGGTTCAGGAAAACTTGGGAGTCAATGTACCGGAACTTGAAAGTTCCTGAACCACTAAACATTCTTGCTTCAGGCAGATTCAATAAACTTGATAAGACGTTGAGGAATCAGATGAGAATAGCAACCAGTCTTGCTGTAGTGATTTGTGCAATGATCATGGCTGCCCAGCCACTTCCGGCACAACGGGGGCCTGCTCCTGTCGCTGTGGCAGAGATTGTTCAGAAGGATGTCGCTGCAGGACAGACCTTTGTCGGCACGGTCCATCCGATCAAACGGAGTGTGATCGGCAGTGCGGTCGGCGGACGTGTAGCAGAGTTTCCTGTCAACGAAGGAGATTACGTCAAAGCAAAACAGCCGCTGGCTCAACTGTTGACGAATACAATCAATCTGGAAGTGGAAGCAGAAAAAGCAGAGCTGAAACTGCGCCAACATGAGTTGGAGGAGATGGAAAACGGGTCACGTCCAGATGAAATTAAGCGTGCCAAAGCGCTGATGATGGCGGCGCGAGCCGAAAGTGAGTACCAGACCAAACGCCGCAAGCGACTGGAATCTCTCTATGCCCGCAAAGCAGTCAACGACGATGACATTCAGTCTGTCGTCTCTGAATCCATTCGTGCTGATGAATTGTATGAAGAAGCGCAAGCCGCTTATCAACTGGCCGTCGAAGGACCCAGAAAAGAGAAGATTGACCAGGCACGTGCCCGTGTTGCAATCCAGCAGGCACTGGTAGACGAACTCGAAAGTAAAGTGGTCAAACATACTATCATCTCGCCCTTCAATGGTTATGTCGTTGCCGAACACACTGAAGTCGGTCAGTGGGTCAATTCCGGAGAACTGGTTGCCGAAGTCATCGCTTTGGATCAGGTGGATATCAGCGTGCAGG
>JAGQQP010000159.1 GCA_020426085.1 Planctomycetaceae bacterium
GCCGAGCCGAGTTCGCTCATCAGTCCGCGTCGCCCGCCAGTCCCGAAAGGAATGACTTCCCAGAAACAGGTATCGAGCTGTTGAAACTCCTGGTCTTCAATCAGTTTCAGCAGAGCTGGCTGATAAGGAGCATATTGCGGTTCCGTCACCCAGCGCTGGAGATTTTTGAGGGCTGACTCTGAGAGTTTTTTCTCGGCGACAGCGGTGCGCGCCAGTTCCATTGCCTGTGTGGAATCAATAGAGGGAGAAGGCTGGTTCATCCTGTTAACTTTTTCCGTATTCGAGAGCGCGGGTTCTTGATTGTCACTGACGCAGGCTGGAGTTCCATTTCTGAACGCTCCTGGCCCGGGAGGATTTTCTGCCGACGTGTCCGTTTCTGATAAGAGGTTCGTCCTGAAATCAGACACAGGCGAAACGGATTTCCTCTCCACTGAGAGATTTGAGCCAGAACAGACTGAAAAGGCTCACTCTTTCCGTTCCTGTTTCTAGATTGTAGAGTGAAAAACCCTGTGAGCCAACCCTCACGCGAAATCCGGTTCCCGGAGTCCCCGAATCAGTCTGAAAGTTGGATTACAACGAATGTATCAGCTGGTGGATGAAGACATTCCAAGCTGACGCACTGAATCTTTGCCCAGAACCGCAATTTCCAATCGTTAAGACTTTGCCAGATTTTGGTTTCCCAACGATCAAGTCCTTGATTCCCCATCCTAACAGTGGCAGAATAGGTGAATTAAAACGGTATAACACAATTCAGGTTATACCGATCATGATTTCAGAGTCACGAGAACAGAGGAGGGAATTCTCCCAATTTTGTTTCCTGATTCTCTCGATACCGCTCTAATGTCCTGATCCATGATGAACCTGCATGTATAACGAAATTAAGGTAGCACTATGAAGTTTGTTGAAGGTCATACTGTTGGCATTGACTTGGGAACCACCTATTCGGCAATTGCACAGCTTGACAGTGATGGTCAGCCGGTTTCCCTGAAAAACACAGACGGTCGTTCGATTACTCCATCAGTTGTTTTACTGGGGGAAGAAGGGCGTGTGGTAGTCGGGCCCTCTTTTGAAAGAACGGCCATTGAAGACGATCCTTCCCGTATCATCGAAGCCGTCAAACGACATATGGGGGACGACAACTTTTATGTGGTCTACCAGGAAAAGAAACTGACCGCGGAATTCCTGTCTGCCTTGATTCTGAAGAAGATGAAGCAGGATGCGGAGAAAGAAATCGGCCCGATTGCCAATGCCGTTATCACTGTCCCTTACTACTTCAACGATGTGCGACGCAAAGCGACTCAGGATGCCGGACGAATTGCCGGTCTGAACGTGATCGATATCATCAACGAACCGACCGCGGCGACACTGGCGTATGCCTGGAAACGGGATGAGCTGGGTAACCCCGATGCCATGCCCGATGGCGAGCGGACGATTCTGGTGTACGACCTGGGTGGTGGTACGTTCGATGTCACCATCGTACGGTATTCTCCCACACAATTCCGCGTACTCGCGACAGACGGGGACGTGATGCTGGGGGGACTCGACTGGAGTCAACGCATCGTGGATCATGTGGCTGAACAGTTCATGAAGAAATTCGGCAGCGATCCCCGCCAGGATCCCGTCACACTGCGAACCTGCGTGCAGGAGTGTGAAGACGCCAAGCGCGAATTGAGCCAGAAAGCACAGACCCCGGTTTCCATTTACCATAAAGGCAACACATTGACGGTTGCTTTGACCCGCGGCGATTTCGAACGCATGACCGCAGACCTGTTGCAGCGAACTCGCGACACCACCGAGCTGGTCATGCAGCAGGCTGGTGTGGAAAAAGGTCAGCTGGACGATGTGGTTCTGGTCGGTGGTTCGACGTTGATGCCTGTGGTCGAAGAGATGCTGAAAAAAGTTTGTGGTAGCGAACCATCGCGAACCATGAACCCTGAAGAAGCCGTGGCCCAGGGCGCTGCGATCCACGCAGCCATTCTGGAAGCCCGTGCTACCGGCGGTGAAAGCCGTATGGCACAGGCAGTCATTAAACGATTGCGAAGCGTCAGCACTGCGGATGTGAACTCACACTCGCTGGGCGTCAAAATTACCGACCCCAACGATCGCAGTCGCAAAATCAACCACATCATGATTCAGCGTAACACGGAAATCCCAGCAAGCGTCAGCCAGAAATTCGTGACGACATCCGAAAACCAGCAGCGGATTCACGTCATCATTCTGGAAGGAGAGGCCAGCGATCCTGAAGCCTGCTCGACCATCGGCGACTTCCGTATTCTGAATTTACCCCCCAATCTTCCCAAAGGCTCTCCTGTTGAAGTGACCTACCGCTACGATGCCAATGGTCGAATTCACGCTTCAGCCCGAGAACTGACAGGTAACAACGAATCGGCCACTGAAATTGTCCGTGACTCTGGTCTGGATACCGATGGTGTGGACCGGTTTGAGATACTGGCGAAAGAATACCTGGTTGAGTAATATCTTTTGATCCCTGCAGGGAGACGCCCCCCGTTTCCCTGCTCCGGGTGATTTGAATCGCGTCAACGATCGCGTCATACTGATACTGATTCACTTCGAATTTGATCTAAGAGCAAGGAGTCCTCTGAGGTGGCAATAGACGTCTATAAGGATTGGCTGGGGATACCGGAAGGGGAGCGACCTCCACATCATTATGACTTACTGCGATTGGTCAAATTTGAGGACGACGAAGAAAAAATCAGGGCGCATTACAAGAAGCTGAATGCCCATGTGCGCAAGTATGCCTCGGGAAAATACTCGAATGAATCCCAGGAACTGTTAAACGAGCTGGCCAAAGCCATGCTCTGTCTGACCGACCCCGAGCGAAAACACGAATACGACGAAAGCCTGGGGCGTGAGTTCGATGAAGATGAAGACACCGGCCCTAAAACGGTAGAACAGATCCTGATGGAACAGGGGCATATCGATAAAGCCCAGGCGGCAGAGCTGAAGGAATTCGCCGAAAAACGGGGACTGACCACCAGAGACGCCGCCGTCCAGATGCGGTTCGTGAATGGTGAAATCGCGACGCAGGCCATGGCCCGCTCCAAGGGAATGCCTTACATCGACCTCGAAGAAACGGTCCCCGAATTCAGTATTCTCGAGCAGCTTCCTCAACAGATGGCCAAGCGAAATACCATTCTCCCCCTCTTCATCGATGACGATATGCTGCTGGTGGCGTGTGCCGACCAGCCAACCCATGAACTGGAAGACGACCTGCGGATGCGATACCAGGTTCCTTCCCGCTGGGTTCTGGCGATGCCTCGCTCGATTAATAACGGCATCACAAAATACTATGCCGCAGCAGAAGAACACGAAGCCGATGAACCAGCGGCACAAGAAGCTGCGAAAGACACCGGGTCCAAAAAAGCGGCTAAAGCTGCCAAGCCCGAGAAAAAGGAAGAAAAAAAGAAGCCGCAACGAGGCGGGGCGCAGTTATCTCCAGAAGAACTGAAAGAGAAAAAACAGCTGGCCTTTATCTTTTGTGGCTGGGCTTTCTGCGGGGCGATTCTGATCGATCAGTTCATCCTCAAGAATTATGTATTCCCCCAGACCTGGCCATGGCATTTCATGCTGACGACACTCGCAGCGCCTATCATTGCATTCTACCTGATGACCGGGATGTGGAAGAAGTAGCTTCTTCCGCGGGAACCAGCCTGTCTTCAGGCTGGTATTATTCTACTTCCGCAGTCTCATCGACTGGCATTTTTTCCCGGAGCTCTGCGATCAGATGCCCCAGCTTGCGGACTTCGATCACCTCGAGCTCAAAACCCATCCAGTCACAGATATCACCGACTTCCGGGATATGTTCCAGCTTTTCATGGAACATGCCTGCAACGGTTAACAGCCCATCGTCGGCGATTTCGTATTCCTGCTGGAGCTTGCGACAGAGATACCGCAGTGTGGTAATCCCCTCAACGTGATACACGCCCGGTGCCACTTCCCGTACTGGTTCCCTGCGGAGAATTCGCTTGGCCCGGCTCGGTTCCGGTGAAAGCAGCGTATCGATAATATCGTCATGAGAAACAATGCCGATCGTTTCGCCATATTCATCGACGACGGAAGCGAAGTGACAGTCTTCTGCCTGGAAGCGGGAGTAGACGTCGGACAGATTCGCGCACCAGGGGACGTGAATCACCCGTTTCGATTTCTGATTCAGCATTTTTTCCGAGAATGACGAGAGTTCCGTCAGCGAAATAATTCGCTCGATTTCATCCGACTCGGTATCACGTTTTCTTAAAATGATGTAATCCGTGTTGGGTGTGATTTTTGTCAGGTCTTCCAGCTGCACGGGCATGTTGAACGTGAGATAAGTCCCGCGGGGACGCATCGCTTCTTCGACCAGAATTTCTGACAGATCCAGAATATTATGCAGGATCTGTCGTTCATGGCGGATGACTTCTTCACTGGAGCCCGAGGCATCGACAGCGCGTTCCAGGTCTTCGGAATGCAGATAAGATTCTTTCTGAATGTGCGGCCAGAAGGCGCGTCGCATCAGGCGACTGATATTCTGCAGTAACGGGATCACCGGATCCAGCAGACGGACAGAAGCTGCCAGAGGCCAGCTGACCAGAATCGCGATTTTTTTACGGAATACGATCGACAGACTCTTAGGCAGAACTTCCCCGAACAGAATGATGGCCAGCAGACTGCCTACGGTAAATACCCCGGCTGCCGCAGTCATCCCCTGATCGGCCAGTCGCCTGGCAATCACACCGGCGACGGCAAAATAACTCAGGTTGATCAGCAGGTTCCAGAACAGGACCGCGGTCAACAGGCGGTCGGCATCCGCGGCTAATGCAGCTACGATCTGCTCGCTGGGTTTACCTTTGCTGAACTTTCTCAGCTCGCTGCGTGAAAGATAAAAAATCGCAGTCTCGCTTCCTGAAAAGAACCCGGAAGCAAAAATCAGAGCGAGTAACGCCAGTGATCCTGGAAACCAAATTGCAACGGTATCAATTAATGCGATCATCATGAATCAGGAACAGCCACTCTACCCTTTATCATAAGTGGTTTTTCCCAAAGCAACATCAAATTCAGACACTGCCGGAATATACATGGAAAGAACGGGAAGTCCATAGGCAAACAGAATGGTAACCAGAACTCCCAGAGTTCCCCCCAACAGAAACGAAGTAATAGCATAAAATGTAAGGAACGGGAGCATCCAGGCTGAGATCGCCAGAGCCCGCGAAGGATTCCGGTGCGTGAGCGCGGAATGCAGCGCTGCACTGCCGACCACAATAAAGACCAGGAAGCTCTGCAGCTGCAGGGCAAACGAGGACCGGGCCTGTACGAGCAGAATCATAAAAATACCGATCCCGACGAACAGAAAGAACATCGTTCCCAGGCTGGCACCGATGGCAGAGCGGCTGTTGTCATAGGTCAGTCCCATATGCAGCCCCAGCACAATCGCAAAGATCATCAACGCCAGAAAACCAATCAGGGCACACAGAAATCCTTCGGTGGAAAATGCCCCCTGGCTGACCAGATAACACAAAATCAGCACAGGAACCAGAATCAGTTCTTTACTGTTATAGAAAATTCCTCCCAGTTTTCCCAGGACGAATTCTTTGGCGGTGATATCCGTCACCAGTAACAGCTCGAGCGTTTTGCTGTCTTTTTCAGTTGTGATTGAGGTCACCGCCTGTGTATTCGCCAGAACCAGGCTCAACCAGGCAATCCCAGCGAAAGCGAGACCCTGTGGTGGAATCACTCCCAGATACAAAACGCCTTCGGCAACCGCTTCTGAAGTGACAGCAGACCAGAGTGTAAAACCAGCCAGTAAAAAATAGGCCAGCTTGATCAAAAATACTTTTCGTCCGTAGGCTTTGGTCATGATCTCACGCCAGATCACGGGGTTCGACCAGATCACACGGGATTTTTCTTTAACGACCACCGTCTCTGTTTCTGTTTCTGCCTTGGGGGTCGCTTTATAAACTGACCGTGAAGGATTCCAGACCCGCAGTCTGAGCACGGTGAACGCCTTCAAAGCGACTCCCAGCACAAACAGGCTGATCAGCGAAGGCCAGGCACTGACGGTAATGGGGTTCAGGCCTGTATTCAGGGAAAGCGGATTCAAAATTTCATAGAGTGAGCGAAACGGATTCAAACCGGCAATCCAGGGACGCAGGCTGGAACCTGCGGGCAGCAGGTTCACAATCACTTCCACAACACCCAGAAAGACAACCATTCCCAGCACGCTGATTGCCAGCGTCTGAAATGTTTTCTCCCGCCAGAACGCGACTAAAGCGGCCCAGCTTCCCGTTGCGAAAACCGTGATCAGGCACAACAGTTCCATCCAGAGAATCTGAGAGAATTCGACTCCCCCCAGCAGACGTAGAAAGACACAGACGGGTATCGAAGATGCCAGTAATACATAAACGATTAATAGACTGGACTGGGTTTTCCCGCTGACGAGTTCCCGGTCTTTCAGTTCCGTCATCAATAGCAGAATTAATGTGCCTCTGTCTTTTTCCTGCGCAATATTGCTGGCAGAAAACAGGAGTGCGAAAAACAGAACCAGCAATAACTGCAGAAAAGAGATCAACTGAAAAATCAGATTTCCCAGCCGGGCAAATTCACCGATCGTTGTCGTCTGGATCTGCTGAGTCCCCAGAATCGTCTGGCCGGCCGTAAAGATCAGAATGAATACAGCGGCCACATAACCGGAACGAATCAGGTAATGTTTCAGCTGACGGGGAGAAGTCAACGCTTCCCGAATAAAAATTGGATTGTTAAACAATGCTCTCTCGCCTCTTTATTCGACAGGTGACAGCAGTCAATCAGAGACGCCCTTCTCCCCACGACCGAAACGTGCAACCTGATAATCTGTTGCTTTCACTATGATATTAGACTGTACCAGCTTTACTGAAGCGTTTTCCAGTGTATCTGAACCGAGCAGAACAAATTCAAAGACGCTTTGGTTCATTGTCATACGCTTTAGATTGTTCTCTGAATGGCAAATTCTGTCAGCTCTTCCAGTATCAGTCGCGCCGGGGAAGCGGGACAATTCTGGAGCGAATCCCGGGCCTGTTTTGCGAACTCCCTCGCCCGGTTACCGGCATAGTCAATCGCATCACTGTTTTTGATATACTGTGTGAGTCGCTGTTTGGTGCTGGGATCTGGTTGAGACAGAATTTCCTGAATCGCAGCGCGGTCTTCCGGACTGCATTGATCCAGCAGTCGAATCAGCGGCAGTGTCAGTTTTTCTTTCTGCAGATCGGACCCCAGCGATTTGCCCATCTGTTCTTCATCGCCGAGCAGATCCAGCAGATCGTCGGTAATCTGGAATGCGACCCCCAGTGCACGACCATATTCATCCATGGCCTGCACGATGCTCTCGTCGGCACCAGCATACAGGGCTCCCAGCTGAGTACTGATGGCACACAGTTCAGCCGTTTTACCGTTGATGATCTGCAGATACTGCTCTTCAGAGAGTTCGTGATTTCCCCGCTCGTAAATCTGAGCCAGTTCGCCTTCACAGACCAGGTTCGTCGCCCGTCCAATCAGACGGCAGGCACGGGCATCCCCAAGGCTGGCGGTCAGATGAAATGCGTGCGTGAACAGGAAATCGCCGACCAGGACGCTGGTTTCATTATTCCAGCGGGAGTTGACCGTCGCGACATGGCGGCGGATGAGGGCATCATCCAGCACGTCATCATGCACGAGTGTCGCCAGATGGATCATCTCTACAACGGAGGCCAGGACGTAGTGACTCTCGTTGATTCCTCCGGTTGCCGCTGCGGACAGCAGCAACAGAATCGGGCGCAGTCGTTTACCTTGAAACCGGGTGATATGCTGCAGGACATCATGAACATAAGGATGCTTCGAGCTGACTTCGCTCAAGAAGACCCGTTCTGCCTGTTCCAGCTCACCGCCAATTAACTCTTCGACACGCGCCAGCAGGTCATGTGTCGTAAGATGGTCCCCCATTACAGCCTCACCACAATATCGAATCGTTTATCCAGTTTTCGTCTGGCGGTCGGTTATTTCACAGATACGGAACAAATGACCCGGTATCCAACTCACTATTCGCAGCCATTGTAAGCATTCTACCTGCAGATAGGAATGCAAACAGGGGCCGGTGTTTCATTTCCGGGGTCGAAATCAGACTTTCCCGTCTTCTGGGTAAGATAATCCCCTGCGCCTGCTGAAAACAGAGGGAAATTCAATAGGTTTCCCTGATATAATGGCCGCTCTTTCCGCCCGATTTTTCCACCAGCCGGGTTGGGCCGAGCGTCATGCCGCGATCCACGGCTTTGCACATATCATAAATCGTGAGCGCGGCAATACTGACAGCGGTCAATGCTTCCATCTCCACCCCGGTTTTGCCGTCTACTTTCACTGTTGCCAGAATGCGAATCGACGTCTCATTGGGGACTTCAAAATCCAGCTGGACACTGGTAAGGCTCAGAGGGTGGCATAACGGGATCAGGTCGGCCGTTTTTTTCGTCGCCATAATGCCTGCGATACG
>JAGQQP010000015.1 GCA_020426085.1 Planctomycetaceae bacterium
ACGCAGTATGAAATTTGAAAGGAAGAGTAATCAGCTCACCCGAATCGGGAGCGATTACCGCTAATTACAAAACAGGGGCGACTTAGTAAGTTGCCAAAATGTCACTTTCGCGGAGCAACAGATACTCTTCTCCGCCAATTTTGATTTCGTCCCCACCATAAGGACTGAAAATGACACGATCCCCTTCCTTGACGGTTAATGGAAGTTTGGTTCCATCAGATTTGACGTGTCCATCTCCCACGGCGACCACTTCACCTCGTTGTGGTTTATCCTGTGCACTGTCAGGCAGGACAATGCCCCCTGCTGTGGTGGACTCTGCAACTTCTCTTTTCAGAACGACTTTGTCACCAAGAGGGACAATCCGGGCGCCTTTACTTGCTTTGGCAGCCTTCTTCGCCATTGGGATCTCCTAGATTTTTAATTTTGACTCGAATGTCTTCACATCGGATAATTTTATGATCTGTGGTGGCGGTCGAGCCAATCCACAACAACACATGCTCAACTCATACCTGCAGTGCAGACAGGAGCGTGGTTTCCCTAGCTGCGAACGCCGTGCCTAACTAACGAATAATCCATAAGATAAATAGTATCTTAATGTTATCGATTTCACCCCAGAATAATTCATCCTCGAAATCCTGCCGGACAGTCTCTCTCCTCGAAAATCCTGCTGCCATATTGGCAGCATTCCTGATCCGAAATCAACAGCTGAATTCAGTTGGTCTGATTTCACGATTTTCCAAAGTCGATGGAGTTTGAATCATTTTTCAATTGACACAACTGGTAAAATAGGTAATATCGTTAAATCTATCAGACAAAAATCCTGAAACTCTCATTCAGGTTAAGAGGGACTTGTTCCCTCAAAAGTTCTCATCTCACCCACTCTCTCTCGTTTCGGCTATCTACAAAACCCAAGATCAGAAACATGAGAGGAGTTCGCAGTGTCAGAATCATTGCCCCCTGTACCGCGCACAGAAGGCCTGGATACTTTAAATCAAATCGTGCAACAGGCACTTCTGCTGGCCTCTGAAGGAAAACGTGGGGAAGCACGTGCCCTCTTCTTCTCGAGTAACTTCAACGCTCCCCACTGGGCACGCCAACTGCATCTGGGACAGTTCCTGCTGGAAACCGGTGACCATCTGGATTCGATTGAACAATTCTCAATCGTACTTGATGTTGCACAACAGCTTGGAGACAACCAGCTGAGATCCGTCGTCTGCCACAATCTGGCAGTCGCCTATCGAAATCTGAAATTCTTCGATTTAGCCGCTCAGTTTCAGCAATATTCCATTGCCTGGGGAGACCTGCGCTCGGCAAACCACCTGACCCTCGAGGAAGAGCTGGATCAGCTCTCGGATAACGCTGCCTGTGATCTGACGGGACGCGCGAACGACGCGATCCTGCAGGAAGATTACTCACTGGCAGAGCAATTACTGAACATATCACTGTCACGCGAGATACTGTACGGCGATTCGGATTCTCAAGCTGCGGACTGGGGGAACCTGGGAATCGTTCAGGGGCTGAAGGGAAATCATCGACGTGCTGTATTCTGTTTCCGAAAAGCATATCAACTCCACAAACAGACAGAAAACCTGCCACTGATGGGACAGGATCTGGTCCATCTGGGAGAACTGTTCTGGACAGCAGGTCGCTTCCGCAGCGCAGCGCGGTGCCTGAATCGATCGCTTAAATGTTTTTCCCGAAGCCACCATTCGACTCTGGCACAGAATACACGTTCTCGATTGTTCGAGATGCAGCGGCTTCTCAAAGTGAAACAGTATGATCCCTTATTGAATTAACCTGGATTTCACTTGTGAGGAAAAACGCACTCATTTGAAAATCAGTGACTGTCCACTTGCGAAATACCCCATGCTCTGTTGATAATTGGAAGTAAAGTGTCAGCCAGACTTTATAGAGCCCCCAGATCCGGAACCGGACGACAATACCTTTCAGGGGCAGGCTGACTGGGATTGATTTCGAGGGATCTCACTAAACATCTCAAAGGTCTTACATGCCCATCAAGGTTCGCTGCAAAGAGTGTAATACATCCTTTTCCGTCAGAGATGAAGCGGAAGGGAAACGAGTGCGTTGTAAAGAATGCGGCGCTCCAGTTAAAGTCACAGCGGCGAAACAGAGCAAGCAACGCAGCAGCTCCAGTAAATCTGCAGATACAGACGATTTTCTGGCCACACTGGATATTGATAAACTCGAAGACAAAGCAGCAAAAATCTGCCCCCGCTGCGGGCACGATGTCGGAGAAGAAGACACGGAATGCCCGAGTTGCGGCGTTGATCTCAGCACGGGTCGGATGAGTGAAGCAACACGCCGCAAACGCAGGCGTAAAGGCCCTGCGATTGAAGAATTTTATTCAAAATCCTGGGGTGATGCATATAAGTTTCTCGGAAACCATAAAGGACTGGCCGTAAAAACTTTCCTTTATTCGTCCATCGCCAGCACATTGTTTTTCTGCTCGATCTTCATGATGATGTGGTGCCATCGAACTCCTCCCCGCGCATTCTGGGGATTCATTGCCTTTGTTTCCATCATGGCAATTCCCGGCTGGATCTGGTTTATTCAGACAGAAGTCGTCCGGTATGCTTTACAGAAAAAAGACAAGCTGAAACGCATCAACTTCGATTTTTTCCTTTGTTCTGCACTGGGAATGAAATTCATCTTCTGGATCATCCTGTTCAGCCTGCCGGCAGAAGCAATCATGGGGATTTTGGGATATTACTTCATTTCAAATGGTTCGGTTCCCGCAGGAGCAGTTCTGATCGCCACAGGTTTTCTACCAACCTTTCTCATGTTTCCTCTGGCAATTCCACACATGACGATGGTGGATTCCACGCCAGGCTGGATGATCCATAAACTGGGAAAAATTTTCCTCACACTCATCAAACCAGCCATGTTCTGGTGTTTTGTTTTCGTGCTCACCAGCCTGCCTGTACTTGGTTGCCTGGGTGCAATTGGGGCAGTTTATGGCAATGACTTGAACAGTTTTTTCTCGAATGTCCGTTACAACTCTTCGATTGCCAGAGATAACGGAGCGAAAGAATACGCAGAAGAAAACAAGATCAGTGATTTTGTAGAAGGTCCATTCGTTGGCAAAACGCCTGCTGAACTTGATGCATCAGTACTCATTGTGCCTTCCATCCTGTGGTTGCTGGCCTGCCTGTTTTACGCTCCAGTATTGATTTATAACGCCCGAGTGAATGGTCTGCTGGCGGTTCATTGCAAGCCCGACCTGGGCCTGATCACAAAACTATCAGAAACAAAATATGTCTCGAAGGCCGACAGTAAAAAAGAGGGGGTAGGCCCCACTCCCTCACAACTCGCAATTTATGGTTTACTGGGTGGCATCGGAGTCTGGCTCTTTAGCTTTGTCATCATCATGGCATTTGTTTCTGTCGCCGTCGCCATCAATATGAACCTCCTGCTCTTCGCACTTGGCTTAGCGGCAATTCTGTTCACACCACCACTCATTGCTACAGTCTGCTGGATTATGTCTCTGGTTGAGCTGGGTAAAAAAGCTGGAGCTGGCCATTGTGCACTCGGAGTCTTCCTTCCTCCATATGCCTATGCAAAAGGTTGGGGGTACGTCAAAGAAAATAAACAGATGGGCAAGGTAATGCTCGTGTGGACCCTGATGATCTCTTATTATTTTTATGCTTTAGCAATTAGCTTCTTATTTAACCAGCCGATTCCTGGCAGTCAGAAACCTGAAAATGCACCTGCAGAAGCACCTCCTGCGGCTGAAGGAGCTGTGGATCCTGCCATGGAACCGGGCCCCGCAGATCCCGCGATGGAAGCTGGTCCTGCAGAACCGGCAACTCCCTGATTTCTGCATCTTCGGAATGCCTCTGGTTGACAGTGCGATCTGGTTGTTTACAATAGTATGAGTTACCACCGCTCTTCCCTCCTGCTCATCCAGCGGGCAAATGGAGTGGGTACTCCTGATTCACATTCCTGCAACATCGTGAATTCCTCAGGAGCCAGTTACATTATTCCATTTGTTCTGAACAGTACCCGCTCATTTTACTGATGCCGTTACCGCTCATCCCGTTTAACGCAGATCGTGGTGATGCTGTATGGTATTGGTCTCTCCAGAATGCAAAGTCAGATGAAACCACAGTCTCACGATCTATTTGATGAATCTACCATGAGCTTCGGGGATCACCTTGAAGCCCTTCGTATTCATTTATGGAAAGCACTGATTGGACTGGCAATCTGTGTGGTCCTCGCTCTGTTTATTGGTCATAAGATTGTCGCAGTCGTGCGCGCCCCGATTGATTCTGCCTTGAAAGAATACAATCTGGATAAGCTGCCTCAGGAAGAAACGGAAGAACAGCAGAAAAGCATCGAAGAGCTGATTACCAGCCTGAATGCACAACAGAATCCGACCGCGGAAACCAAAGCGCTGCAGAAAATCCTGGAAGACTATCAGCACAGACTCAATAACCTGGAAGATACAATGGCCGAACCGGTCACGCTCGCCGTGCAGGAAGCCTTTACTACGATCTACCTCAAGGTCTCATTCGTTGCCGGCCTGGTGATGGCCAGCCCCTGGGTGATTTATCAGATCTGGCTGTTCGTGGCTGCCGGACTGTATCCCCACGAACGCAAGTATGTTTACATCTACCTGCCAATCAGTATCTTCCTGTTTCTGGGTGGGGCACTGTTCTGCTTCTACGCTGTCTTCCCGTTTGTGCTCAACTTCCTGCTGGGCTTCAACAAGCTGCTGGGGGTAAATCCGCAGATTCGACTCTCGGAGTGGATCAGCTTCGCAATTACCCTGCCCCTGATGTTTGGTCTCAGTTTCCAGTTGCCGCTGGTCATGCTCTTTCTGGAACGCATTTCTGTCTTCACAGTGCAGGATTACATCGAAAAGACCCGCATGGCAATTCTGATCATTTCGATCATCTCGATGCTGATGACCCCGGCAGATCCCATGAGCATGCTGCTGATGATGGTGCCCCTCCTGTTTCTGTACGGACTGGGAATTGCGATGTGTAAATACTTCCCCAGTGCCAATGCCAGTCCGTTTGAAGCAGCCTGATTCCATCTCCACGGAAGCTGATTTTCCTCTGTTCAGATGACGCTGTCTTCCACTACAATGTCGCGGTCCGGGGTCAGGAATCCCTGGATTTCAGCGAAATTGTGCTAAATTCAGCGAGGATGAAAATGAGTACCAGCACGGAGCAGGAAGCGGTTGTGCAACCCGCCAGCAAGTCCCCCCGGCAGCAGAAACTGATCAAAATCTCCCTTATCGTCTGTGCCCTGGTTGGGGCGGGAGTCCTGATCTGGGAAGAAGTACTGGAAGACCGGCTGGTGGCCAAACGCTTTGGCGTCGTGGAGCCAGGCAAAATCTATCGCAGCGGCCAGATCTCCAGCTACCTGATCGAACCGGTACTGAGCGAAAATAACATCGAGAAAGTCATCGCCCTCAATGGTAGTGATCTGCAGAAGCCTTATCTGAAAACCGAAGTGGAAACGGCGAAGAAACTGCACATTGACCATCAGGTTCTGCATCTGATCGGAGACGGCACAGGAAACGTCGAAGATTATGCCGAAGCGGTTGCAGAAATCATGCGCTGTGAAAAAGCAGGAAAACCGGTTCTAGTTCACTGTGCAGCTGGTGCCCAGCGAACGGGTGGCGTGATCGCCGCCTATCGTATGCTGGTTCAGAAGAAAACCCCTGAAGAAGCCTACCAGGAATTACTGCAGTACGACTGGAAACCACACAAAGATCAGGCACTGATTGATTATCTCAATAAGAATCTGGCTCGACTCTCCAGCCTGCTGGAAGAGAAAGTCGAATGGTATGAACCACCGGCGACCATCCCCGTGATTGGTAAATAGACTGTATCCAGTTTTCATCCAGCATCGCCAATCGCGAGACGCTGTGGTTCAAAATGAAGCGATCTGGTCCGAGGGAATACCGTTTCAGCCAGGAATCACTTTCGCAAATTAGCAAACTGGTTTCTGAGATACTCCTGGATGGTGATTGAATTCACTTCTTTATTCTTGCGAAGCGTTTCCCAGTGATGGATCAGGCCGCGGTCTTTGTGATCCAGCTTCCAGTGTATTTTATGTTCGGCTCGCAGGTGCAGCTTTTCTTCCAGGTCTGTCTGTAATTCCACTTCAATCGGAATCAGATTTCTGGTCCTGAGCTCTTCATTCAATGCAATTCGCGATGCGGGGGGCAACGTGTAGGGATGAAGCACATAGTTCAAGCGTGCCATCCAGTCTGCAAATCGAAGGTAATTCTCAACCGAGGCATTCTGATCAGGGGCAACGCACTGCACACGGTAATTGATCAGTTTACTCTCCAGCGTCAACTGGTTTTTATTGCCGTCAAATTGCGTTTCAAACGTGGGATCCAACTGAAATTTTAACCGGGAGGCAATTGCTTTCCCCGTAGCTTCTTCCCGTTTGATTTGATCGTGGATATATTCCTGAGTCTGATGTCTTGCCACATTCAACAGATGCTTGATTTCATCGAAATTGATCACCGTTTTAATCATACGGGACTCATTCAATAAAATCAGTTTTTTCTGGATCGGGTCAAAGATCGTCACTTCACCTAATCCGTCTACGTGATCATAAACTTTCTCAGCATGGAAAATCGAAACACTGCGGGAAACGATGATCGGATCTGTTTCCTGTTGATGCTGATAGACCGTGGTACGAATTCGAAATTCCTGCGCGGAACAGAGTCTGTCTCCAGTGCCGCACACAATCACGAACATGCCTGTGATGAGCATAGATCTCCACATATCGACTTTGCTTTCCTGAGATTTTTGCTGGGGTCGACCTGAGTCTCCACTGGACAGTGAAAACAGTAAAACGGTCGGCAGTTGAATTCTGAAACTGGTATCTGGGTAAGAACTAGAGCGCATCACATTTAACCATAGCGTCTGTCAATCTAATATACTCGGTCCAAATGGACCTGGAGACGCTGCAGTAAAACTGGACACAGTCTAATGAAATGTGGCAGGAAGACTAAAAAAAAGGCTGTTTTGCTGCAAGAGGAAGTTAGGGAACACCTGGAGAATGTTAATACAAATCCGTTTGGCAGCTGGAAAACCTGCCAAAAACCATTCACCACAAACCCTTCCTAAAAAAGCACTTACAGCACAGACACAATCCAACTCCTGCTGTAACCCACTCAGATCTGCACTGAACGGGCTTCATTTTTCTCATCAGATCTTCATAATGAAGACCGCTAAAACAGTCCCCACACCTTCAATATCGATTCAAACACAGGCCATTTCATGGGTTCCAAGTCTGAAAAAAAATCACAGGACGCTTCGCTCTTACCGGTGACCTACCACCTGAAACTTCCCGAGGATATCGTTCCCGAAGCGATTCAGAAAAAAGTCAAGTCAGCCGAGAAGGGGCAGATCCTCTGCAAGAACTACCCCTATCCCACCAAAATGAAGCGAAAAAAATATGATCGTGAAATCACCCGCCTGCAAATCGAACTGCTGAAACTGCAACGCTGGGTGCAGTTGAATGGGGAGCGCATCGTGTTGTTGTTTGAAGGACGGGATGCAGCAGGCAAAGGAGGAACCATTAAGCGTTTCATGGAGCACCTGAATCCTCGTGGTGCCCGTGTGGTCGCTTTACCGAAACCAAATGAAAAAGAACTGGGGCAGTGGTATTTTCAACGTTATATCGAGCACCTGCCTACCAGTGGTGAAATGGCCTTTTTTGATCGCTCCTGGTACAACCGGGGTGTCGTCGAGCCGGTGATGGGATTTTGTCGTCCCACCGAACACCACACCTTTCTGCGGGAAGCACCTCAACTGGAAAACATGCTGGTTAACTCGGGAATACACCTGTTCAAACTCTGGTTCTCGGTCAGTCGGGAAGAGCAATTCCGCCGTTTCAAAGCACGTGAAACCGATAAGCTGAAGCAATGGAAACTCAGCCCGATTGATGTTAAAAGTCTGGGTCTCTGGGATGAATACACCAAAGCACAAAATGCCATGTTCATGGCAACCGACACCAAAGCCTGTCCCTGGACGGTCATTCGTTCAGACGACAAAAAACGTGCCCGGATCAATTGCCTGAAGTATGTGCTCAATCAGATGGAGTATCCGAACAAGGATCATTCTCTGGTGGAAGATATTGACCAGCAGATCATCGGTTCCAAAGAAGTCATCTTCGAAACCAGCGAGTGGTAACCTTCCACATTCTTCAGATAAAAGAACTTCCTCTCAGTACATCAGATATTTTGCCCGGCGAAAACCGAATTCGGCCAGATCCTGTTGATAAAGCGCCTGAATTTGCATCACTGATTTTCCGGCGACAATCGCATCAAAAACACTCTGGTTTCCGAGCAGACGGTTATACGATTTTGTTTCCCATAGCTCCGGAAACAGTTTGCGTAACTGGCAGACGATTTCCAGTCCTGTTTTTACTGACTGAAACTGTCTTCGATCCGTCACAACAAAATTCACGCCACCACATAATTCATTCGCAAACTTACTGGATGAGGGAGTGAATTGAACGGGTACGAATCGTACTCCCGGCAGTCCCGAGCGATTCAATTCCCGCGCCAGTTTCATTCCATCAAGCCAGGGAGCACCAATCCATTCAAAGGGAGTATCCGTCCCACGCCCGACCGATAGATTCGTCGTTTCGAGCAGCCCCACACCCGGGTAGAGAATCGCTTCGTTCAGATTCCGCATATTGGGCGAGGGATTCACCCAGGTCAAACCGGTTTCATCGTAATACATTTCGCGTTTCCAGTTCTGCATGGGAATCACCTGCAGGTCAACGCCGATCTTCATCTCTGTATTAAACATCCCAGCCAGTTCCCCTGCAGTCATGCCATGACGGACCGGAATCCGATGATAGCCCACAAAGGACTGTGAACCTTCATCCAGAATCGGTCCGGAAAAGGTGACTCCATTGATCGGATTCGGGCGATCCAGCACAACAAAGCGAATCCCCTGCTGCTTTGCAGCCTGCATGGCATTTCCCATCGTCGAGATATAGGTATAAAACCGGGCGCCAATATCCTGAATGTCAAAGACCAGCACATCCAGATCCTGCAGACTTTCCGGCGTCGGAGTGCGCGTCTTTCCATACAGGCTGAATATCTTTAAGCCCGTTTTTTCATCCGTGCTGTCTCCGATCTTCGACACATCGAGTTTACCCGCGAAACCATGTTCTGGACTGAAGAGGGTTTTCAACTGAACTTGTGGTGCATCATTGAGAACCTGTACCGTACTTTTCCCATCCCTGGTCAACCCTGTGTGATTTGTAATCAATCCGATCCGCAGGCCTTTCAGTGACTTGAACTGCTCTGCCTGCAATACATCAATTCCCGTCAGAACATTCAAACTGTCACTCAAGGATGTGGCAGGTGCAAACTGCGAAACAGCGTCAGCATTAATGGCGGCAGCGGCGATGGTACCGATGCGTCCCGCCAGTGAATTGACGGACCCTTTGCCATCGGGGTGAACCCGATTACTCAGGAAAATCACAAACAGATTCTGAGCCGGGTCGATCCAGAGCGAGGTTCCCGTAAAACCGCCATGCCCAAATGCCTGACTGGAAAGGAGGTCTCCACGATTTGAAGAGTAACCCGATAACACATCCCAGCCCAGCCCCCGGTTAATGTCAACCACCTGATAACCCCTGGTCATCAATTCGACAGTCTCTGGCTTCATGAACTGTGTTTCTCCAAAACGCCCTTTGTTCAAGAGAGCCTGTGCATAAACAGCCAGATCTTCCGCGGTGGAAAACAGGCCAGCATGCCCAGCGACTCCGTCCAGTTTGTAGGCCCGTGGATCGTGGACTTCTCCCTGCATCCAGCGTCCTTCGCGCTGTTGGGTAGTTGCCGCACGCTCCCTCAATTCTGACGCCGGAAGGTACCCGGTTTCGGTCATTCCCAGTGGCTGAAAAATATGTTTCTGCGAGTATTCATGTACCGACTTCCCCGTCACCCGCTTTACAATTTCACCCAGTAGAATAAATCCAACATCCGTGTACGCGAAGCGGGTTCCCGGTTCGTAGTACAACTTCAAATCATATACACGCTGCATCGCCTTTTCCGGGCCATCCTGATAATCCTTGATCGAATTATCGGGGATCAATCCCCCCTGGTGTGTTAACAGCTGATAGACAGTGATGTCCTGCTTGCCGTTGACGGCAAACTCCGGAATATATTTCGCAACAGGGTCGCTGAGTTGTACTTTGCCTTGTTCAACCAGCTGCATGATGCTGGTTGCCGTCGCAATGGGTTTAGTAAGTGATGCCAGATCGAACACGGTATCCGTCGTCATCGCCACTTTTTCCGGCTTAACCTGACGATTTCCGTATGCTTTGAGGAAGACCACTTTTCCCTGATACCCCACCAGTACAACAGCCCCGGGCATGGAATCTCTTTCCAGCCCCCGTTGAACAACAAAGTCAATGGTCGCCAGCCGCCTCGGATCCATACCTACCGATTCCGGTGATGCGTAAGGCAGGTGTGCAGAATTGGCCGCCTCTCCTCGATGTCCACAGCAGACGAATAACAGAACCGTAGTCACAATCCAGAGATAGTTTTTCATCGTTTTTTCCTGCAGCAGAAGTCAGGGGCAAATTCTATCAAACAAATTAATCTTCATCCCATTGGAAACGGGCCGCCATCGGCATGCGGCGTCCGGAACCAAACGCGCGGGCAGAGAGCTTGATCCCCGGCGGCATCTGTCGTCGCTTGAATTCATTACGATCCAGTCGACCAGCGACCCAGCGCACGGTTTCTGGAGGATACTCCTTCGACAGACTCTTCACCGAGCGTTCGTCTTCGATCAGACCTTTGAGGATTCCATCCAGTAAGTCGTAAGGTGGGAGTGAATCCTGGTCGACCTGATTCGGTGCCAACTCAGCACTGGGTGCTTTCTTGAGTATGTTCTCCGGTATCACAATTTTTCCGGCTCGTTGATTCACATAGTGTGACACGCGATAGACATCGCACTTAAATACATCACACAGCACTGCAAATCCACCTGCCATGTCTCCATACAGGGTGCAATAACCCATCGCCAGTTCGCTCTTATTTCCTGTCGCCAAAGCCATCCAGCCATGCTGATTACTGCGGACCATGACATTTGCACCTCTGATGCGTGCCTGTAAATTCTGGTCCGCCAGTCCAGCCGGATCAAGCTTTAAATCCTCGCCGATCACGGGCAGATTTTCAAAGGCAAGATGGATCGAATCAATGGGGATCGTCTCATAGTCGAGCCCCAGATTTTCTGCCAGCGCCAGCGAGTCATCAACACTGTGATCGCTGCTGTAACGACTGGGAAGTAACAGCGCGTGCACCCGCTCTGGTCCGATGGCCTCTGCTGCAATCGCGCAAGCCAGAGCACTGTCGATTCCACCAGACAGCCCCAGCACACAATCTGTAAACCCGCACTTCTGCATATAGTCTCGCAGCCCCAGTACGAGCGCTTCAAAAAGTTGTTCCTCACGGGATAAGGCTTCGATTTCCGTGATCCCCTTTTCGATGGTCGGGTCTGTCTCAAAGTACTGGAGGTCTTCTTTAAAGCCTGGCATCTGCAATACCAGCCCGCCGGAAGCATCCATCACAAAACTATGACCGTCAAACACGAGATCGTCATTCCCTCCGACCTGATTCACAAACAGGTAGGGAATCGAGTAGCGTTCCCGGTGTGCACCGACGATCTGCTGTCGACGCTTTCGCTTATCAATCTCGAAGGGACTGGCAGATATATTAATCAGCAAGTCCGAGCCGGCATCTGCGAGAATTTTGACCGGATCCGGAAGTTCAAGAGGCTGATTGTGATAGAAGGTATCCGCCTGCCCCCACCAGGCATCCTCACAAATATGCAATCCCAGCTTCAGCCCCTGGAAAGATACAGGTTTGATCTGTTTCAGATCTGCATGACGAAAATAGCGTTGCTCATCGAAGACATCATAATTGGGCAGCAGTAATTTATGAATTTGAGAATCGATTTTTCCCTGAAACAGCAGGCTGGCCGCATTGGCGATGCGCCCCTGAGGAAGATCGCGCCCCGTGGGATGACCAATCACAACGCCGATCTCAGGATTTAACTTTGCTGCCAGTCGGTCTACAGCGTGATCACAGGCTTCGATGAAACCTTCTCTGAGCAGAATGTCCTTCGGTGGGTAGCCGCAGAGAATCAGTTCCGGGAAAAGCACCAGGTCAGCACCGGATTTCTCTGCACGATTCACTGTTTCCAGAATTTTACGACAGTTGCCGGACAGATCGCCGACAGTCGGGTTCAATTGTGCCAAAGCAATTTTCACAGACGCTCTCAACTCCTGAAACAGATCTTATTTAGGTAGCGATTTTAATGACTGAACTGAATGTGCAATCAAAACTCGCTTAAAACCAGCCAACGATCAACAACATTTATTAAAAAAGGGATGAAATGACTACTTTTTTCTGCCCCGCTCTCAGAAACGAACTAAGTTTAGATGAGCATATCCAGATTGCTCAAGGGAACCGGGCCAGTCGTTAAGGCCCAATTTGTATCGATTCCTCAATTCGAATCATCCCGGGACTGACTTCTCTTATGACGCATTCTAGAAAAAGATCATTAGCAGAAACAGGCGCACGCCCATTATTGAGCCACACTTCGATCCTGATTATCAGCATCTTTGTACTCGGAATGGCAACGGGAACGACTTCTACTCTTCCAGCAGACAGTACCTACCTGATGATGGGGGTTTTTGGGCTGATTTCTTACTTCGGGCTGGGCGCACTGGCTGCCACCCGTGAACGAAAATTGCGAAAGCAGGAACTGGAACAAAAAGAAGAAGCCCTGGAAGGTCGACTGGAACGCCACCTCTCAAAAGACACGCAAACCAATACCCCCCAGCGCGTGGCCGTCAACGGCGTTGATCAGAGCAGTCAGTATCAGACGGTAAATACCACAGCAGGTGTTTTCCGAAATCGCTATTAATCTCTGTCCCGTCACAAAAAAAGGCTTCAAACCTGGAGATTCAGGATTGAAGCCTTAGAGTAACGAACAAACATGATTATCAGTTAGCAGACGGTGGTGTCACCCGGCGAACACGGCTCAAAGCATTCTTAGCCGCAGTTCGGACTTCTGAGTTCGTATCGAAGCGAGCTTTCTGCAGTTCTGGAATCGATTTGTGAGCGTAGGGTCCGATCTCTCCCAGAGCGTAAGCAGCACCGGCACGCACCTGGCTGGCTTTATCCTGCAATGCAATGCTCAGAGCGGCAATCACATGATCATCTTCCGGCTTGAGGTCTGCCAGACTGTAACAGGCAAGCCAGCGAATATTCACATCTTTCGAGAGCAGGCAATCAGCAAGGGTTTTGTTTGCCTGGTACTTCCAGTCTGAATCCCGGGCCAGTAATTCTGCCGTATGCAGACGCACGTATTCATTATTGTCTGACAGTGACCGAACCAGAATCGGAGTCAATTCCTGTGAATGAAACCCGATCTGAGCCAGGACCGCAGCAGCAAAGGAGCGATCGCTCTCGACTGAGGAATTCATGGCGTCAATCAAAGTCGGAACAGAGTCATCTGTATTGCCTTCGATTTTCCATAATGAGAATGCACACTGAATCCGTACGCCCATATTATCATGGAGAGACAAAGATCGCAGAGCAGGCACTGCAGCAGCAGCTTCAGATTCCATTGCTCCCAGTCTCTGAATCGCCTGTTTCAATTCGGGAACCTGACTCGAATTTAATTCTCGGACCAGGCTTAATACTTCCCCTTGAGCATCAGGACACAACGATTCCGCGGTGTTGGGTTGAATCAGCTCCCGCTTTGGCTGACTGACACTGGCAGTCTGGACAAGCAGCTTCCGATTTTGTGTTTCCGGCTGAATTTCGACCTGTTGCGATACCGTTTTGATGTTATCAGTCTCAACGCTCTTGATCATATCCGGATCGACGGGATTCCATTTGCCGATGCGTGTGATCGCAGATCCCTCAAACGGAGAGTCGACAGTCGCCACATGATTGGCATTTTCAAAAGGATTTCGTTTATCGAATTGAGGTTCTGTTTCTGTCTGCTGCACCAGACGGAATTCCGGCTGTGGAGCAGGCGATTCCTGCTGAGGCGGAGTGAAGTCAGAGATCAGTTCGTTCTGCAGTTCACGCATCAGTTCAAATGCAGATCGTTTCTTTTTAGACTGGCTCTGTTCTGAAGCTGCAGGGATTTGAGCAACCTGTTTTTGAACCGCTGCAACAGTGACGGTCTTTTTCTCTGTCCCAGAAGCGGCTTCCAGTCGGTTGACGTCTTCATCCGTCAGCTTTCTGAAACTGACCTGCTCCTGTGTTGCGGGCCGACTTTTTACCTCGGCGATCAGTTTTTCAACTTCGACAACCTGTTTTTGTTCCGGCTGCTTCTCAGCGACTTCAACCTGCGGTTCATCGAATGCGGGCTCAGCCAGCTTCGGATCAGCCAGGAATGGATTCTCACCAGTCTTGCCTTTGTTGTCTTTGAGGATTCGATCTCGGATCACCCGGAAAGGAGAGTCTTTGGTATCCGCAACTTCCGTTTCAGCCTGAGACTGCTGTGTTTTTATTTCCGGCTTTTTCACAGAAGCTGGGTTCACGCTTCGGAACATATCCTTTTCCAGACCAGCAGTCTTCATCTCCGGTTTGGTCTGTGTTGTCTTTGAATGACTCACCATTTTCGTATCGGACAGAGACGCTCTCAGAGCAGGATCTGCTGACAGCTGCGCGATGTTCTGTTCAACTCGCTTTAACAACTTCTGGTTCTGTTCAAATTCTTTGGATCCTTTCTTGATCGATCCTTGCCCGCGGGCATCCCGTTGGCTCAACGCCAGAGATTTCTGATATTCGGTCAGAGCCTGTTGCTTCTCTCCACGCTCTGCGTGCAGGTGAGCAATAATTTCGTGTGCTTCGGCAGGCGAACTGATTTTGCAGAGTTGAGCATAACTCTCCTGCATTTTTCCCTGACTGCCCAGTACGGTTGCCAGGCGCGTTGTGGCACGTTCGCTCTCAGGATTTAATGAAACCGATTTTCTCAATACCTCTTCGGCTTGAGGGTACTTTTTCATTTTGTAAAGTGCATACCCGTAATCGCTCAACATATTCGCGTTTTCGGGAGTCAGCTCTTTTGCTTTCTCGAAATACTCCAGGGATTCTTCACGTTCACCCAGCCGGTAGCTCACGATCGCCAGCCGATGGCAGGCAAGTGCCCGATTCGGATCAGCTTTATGAATGGATTCATAGGCCTTCTTAGCCTTTTCCAATTCTTTTTTGTTTTCCAGATCCTGAGCAACGGCCATTTTGCTGTCCAGAACTTTTTCCCTGGCGGAGGAAGGGAGCATGGCTGTAGGCATATGAGAACAACCTGCGAATGGAACAGCGACAGACGCTGAAAGAACTGCGGCCCAAATACTGCAGCGCTTCATTTTGATATCCTCTAAAAAGTAGAGTCGAGAGCGATAAATTTGCTATTGCCGATTTGTGAATTCAATGATGGGAGAACTTTGAGAGAGGCTCTCTTCAGCGATTTCATCACGATCTGATACCAGCCTAGGTACTGGCTGGAACGATCGTATCGGATGAAATGCATTGAACGACCACTCACGGCTTAATGAATAGTTCGGTTATTCACGTTGTGCCGATGCAAAGGGAAGTGCAGAATATCGTGTCCCTAACGAAGATCGTGACGGACGAACTGGTTGCAACACGTGGCAAAACCGGGGAGCATTTTCGGAAGAGTTAAACTTTGACGATTGTTCCGAATTTACCGCCCGGAATAAGTCGTAATTAACCCTAAAAGCCTGTGTACAGCGGCGATCTGCCGTTTCTGCCTGAGCGTCAGCAGGCAATTGTCAGGCGAACTCAGATCCATTTGAGCTGAAAGTTCATCAGTTTGAAAGCTTTCTGCGAAGATCAGTTCCGACTCGATCTGATGTTCCCTGCGATTGATTCGCGCCAGGCCGATACAGACGATTCCATCCTGGTGTGCGGGAGCGTCAGGTCCCAGATGCCCCGTTATGGAGGCGGACAGAGTTGCTTCCGGCGTCTGATGCAGCACTCCCAATGCCATTTCACGGGCAGTTTCAATACTCACGTCCGTATATTGATCGAGCGTCTTCTGCTGCACTCCCAGCCATTTCATTTTCGTATCCCAGCGGTAGACCACGGCAGAACCACAAAAGTATTCTGAAATCCCGGGCAGGCTGGTCATCAGAGTGGCCACCAGCCCCCCCGTACAACTTTCTGCAAGGACCAGTTTCTGATCGTGCTCCGCCAATGCGGACTTAACCTGCATTGCCGCCTGCATCAAATTTTCGGGTAACATCCGGATCTCCAAAAAACAAACTTCGAGGCTCTCGTGATAATTTACACTTCAGGCCATCTATTCTACAGTGTGTGCATTGAATAATCTGCATGTTAAACAATTGAAAGCATCACTCTCTAAATCATGTCGCGCTCCAAGCCAACTCGTGACCTTCGTCCCTACTTTCAAACGCTTGAAGATCTGGAAGGCCCTTTCCAATGGGAAAGTTTCTTTGGGAATGACCAGCCAGTCGTCCTGGATGTCGGCGCGGGCCGGGGTCTGTTCCTGTTCAATGTCAGTGGAGAACACCCGGAAAAAAATTTCCTGGGTATGGAAATCGACTACCGGGAAGGTCGGCGGGCAGCGACTCGACTGTTGAAAGCCGAACGTCCGAATGCCCGGATGCTGGGCGGCGATGCTCGAATTGCCTTTGACAAATTCATTCCGGATTCGTCAATCTCTGAAGTCCATGTTTACTTTCCCGACCCCTGGTGGAAAAAGCGACATCACAAACGACGCATCTTTACAGATGTGTTTGTCAGTCGTATCACGAAAGCGTTGAAGCATGGAGGCGAACTCCACTTCTGGACTGATGTGGAAGAGTACTTTGAACGCGTCACAAACCTCATGGATCACGCCAGTCAGTTTGTCCGCCGTGAACCGCCTGAAGAAAAACTGCCGGAGCATGACATGGACTTCCAGACCAGCTTCGAACGAAAAAAACGCAGAGAAGGCTGGAAGATTCATCGCGGCCTCTGGGAACTGCAGAAACCCTCTGAATCCTGATACTCAGTTTTCCAGAATCACCTCTTGTAAATCAATGGGCCGATTAAATTTGACTCGACGGCCGACGTGATACCACCAGATACCTCTGATCGGGTAGAAAAACACGGATCGGACGAACTCGTGCTGCTGGCGTAAACTTGCCAGATAAGCATCTTCAAATTCCGGGAACTCATCCGCCAGTTCCAGCCGCTTGACTCTCTGCAGGTCTTCCATCGCCGCCTGATGTTTTTCTTGCAGTTCTCCCGTCTGTTCCACACCAAATGACTGAACGAACCGTCCGGGGGGTGCGGGAAAGATTAACGCTTCACGATCGTTGGCCGTGATGAGCGAGTAATCGTCTTCAAAGATCGTAGTGAAACTATGAAAGCGACCGTAAGGTGAGAGTGTTGTCTGAAAAAAAGTCGCCTGCGATTCATTTTCCCAGACCAGAATATAATTCTGCTGCCAGCGATAGATACCGACCGTTTCAAATTGATTCGATTGTGACCAGTCTGATTCCGCCCTGCACTTGCCCGAGAGATAATCATCCCAGTCTGCTTCAGGCAACAGAATCAACTGGGGTGATCTCATATGCTGAATGGCATAGTAAATCAGAAAAGGAATCAACACAAACAAATAACAGAATATCATAGCTGCTAAAAGTATCAGACCATTTATCAGATTGGCGTTTGCCAGCATTTTCCGGTTCCGGACGTATTTGAGTATCAGCGGTTAAGAATCAGAGCTTTTCTGTATTTTCTCACCCAGCCGATCAATTTTCCAGCCCAGCAGCTTGGCATTAATTTTGTCACTTAAAGCATGACACATCTCCAGAAACGCATCAGTCGCACGGTCTTCATTCAATTCGTGAGCAGAAAACTGTTTCAGATTCTCCTGACGTAAAGCAGTCACCTCGTCCAGAAGTATCATGAGAGCGGGACCGTCCGACGGTTTGTTCCCATCCAGTTTCATCTGTTTATTTTCAATCGCCAGCAATTCCCTGATGTAGCGATCCAGCTTATGCTCTTTGGCTTTCGCGCGGCGTTTCTGAATCCAGCGAAACAAAAGATAACTTGCAATCAACATCGAGACGATGAACGATCGCATACCTTCTGTCGCTTCTACAAATTCAGAATTGAGAAATGGTTTTAATTCCGGGTTGTAAACATGATCTGCACCTGCATGAATGGGAAACCCCTGATTATCCGCTGCAAACGAATTTCCCTGAGCATACAATTCGTTTAACTGCATCTGTCGGGAAAAGTCCTGATGCAAAATGATCGTTGTCACTCCGGCGATCAGATCATCCGAGACAGTCTCCCTGGCCAGAAGATGTGCCCCACAGGCAACGGTCTTGAGTTTCTCAACAGGCACAATCGGTTCCACACGACGAAACATGCCCGCAGGGATTTCATATTCGTAAAAATACGTTTCTTTGCGGGTCAGAGCATCGATGTAAGGAATTTCCAGAATCCGGTATTTTCCTGTATCGAGTAGTTCATGCAGAACAGGTGCCTCGATTCCCACACTCATGATTACTGCGTCCAGTTGGTTCTTTTTGAATTGTTCTTCAATTTCCTCGTACGACAGGTAAGCCGGGGTAATCTCATTCAGACTGATTTGTGCGTGCCGCAGGAGAGGCAGACTGGCTGCCAGGTCTCCCGATCCCTGTTCCCCCAGCGCAACACGATGCCCTTTCAGATCGGCCAGTTTGAAGATCTCAGAATGAACTGGCACAATCACATGCACAACCTGTGAATACAGATTGGCTATGAAACAGATTTGTTCCGACTCATCCTGTTTCGAGACTTTGGCTTTGTCTGGCTCTCCCTGAAAATCCTTCAGCACATATTCTGTCCCTGGCTGATAAAAACCCAGGTCGGCTTTTCCACTCCTTAATAACTCAAGATTTTCCAGTGAACCTTTCGTCTGAATGATCTTAACCTTTGTCCCAAGCTGCTCTTCCAACAGGTCTTTCAGTTGAACTGCCATACTGTAATAACGACCTTCCGGATGACCGGCTGCAATCGTGATCTGATCCGGTAAAGCGGTCATCCAGCGATACGTCTGGTGCAGGATCACCGGCAGGAAGATCAACAGAATGACCAGCAGAACTTTGATCACAGACCGCTTCATATCTACCTTCTTCGATGAATTCTCAAAAATAGTAATGCCTGTTGAATTCGGGAGAATGTGCACAGAATATCATACTCTTTTTAAATAAAGTTTTCCCCTTTCGAGACATAAATAGAAGGATCTCTCTCCGAAATTGAGACAGTGCCCCTTGAGCCAGACCCTGTTTCGGGAATTCCCGACTTTGCGGTGCCGTTTGCCTTGGCGCGATTTTTTGGCGAACTATGCTAAAGGGCGATACCTCTGTATCATCAGGGCATCGTTGTGATTCCCCTGACCCGTTTCCCTTATTTTAATAAGTGAGTGAGTTCCATGTACCGAGTCCTGATCACGGACAATCTTTCGCCAGCCGGTCTTAAAATTCTCGAAGAAAACCCGGAAATCGAAGTGGATATTCGTTCTGGTTTAT
>JAGQQP010000160.1 GCA_020426085.1 Planctomycetaceae bacterium
TCGCAGATGAAATCGGCAACCAGACGCGATTTCCATCGCTTACGGTCGGCTCGGAAGGGGGGATTCACGGCGGGTGTCAGCTTTCGTGGACGAAGTCTGGTGTTCGCGTTCCGCCGATAACGGGGCCCGCCGAACTGTTTGACCGACTCTTCATCGCAGATTCAAAACAGCTTCAGGCACGGAAAGTAAAAGAGAATTCATTGCAGGCGTCGATTCTTGATTCGATTCACGACGAAGCCCGTTCGCTTTCAAAACGAGTCAACAGCGAAGACAAGGCGAAACTCGATGAGTATTTCAGCTCGATCCGCGATGTTGAAAAGCGTCTGAAGCTCCGCCAGATCTGGTCTGATCAGCCCAAGCCGAAAGCACCGTTCGACAAGCCGGCCGATAAGAACACGGTGGAAGACCTGCCTATGCTCTACGAGTTGATCGCGCTGGCTTTGCAGACCGATTCCACACGGATTGCCACTCTGGAAATTGGCGGCAGCTTTTTGCCTCAACACCTGGGGATTGATAAGTCCTATCATGGTCTGTCGCATCACGGTAATAATGACGAGGCGATCGGGCATCTGGTCACTCTTGAGAAATACCAGATCGAACAGTTTGGGAAATTCCTGACCCGACTGGCTGGAATCACTGACGGCGAGCAGACACTGCTCGATTCGACCGCAGTCCTGTTCGGCAGCGGTATGGGAAATGCCAATTCACATACCAACTCAGACTTACCCATTATCATGGCTGGTGGCGGATATGGGACTGGAGAATTCAGGAAGGCTCCCTCGAAAGGCCCGGGCAAAGTGCCGTTGTGCAATCTCTTCCTGGATATCGCTCAAAAGATGGGTGTGGAGAAGGAAGCATTCGGAACGAGCACCGGAAGGTTCTCCTGAAGATGAATACGCGGCCCATCCAGACTCTCAGCATGCTAGCATTTCGCACCGTTTGTGGAATCGCTCTCTGTGCTTTCCTGCTGCTGCCTTGCGCTGCAGCGGAGGCGCAACATAAACACGCTCCGACTGTCACCCGACTGTTGAAAAAATACTGTCTGGAGTGCCATGACGTCGCGACCGCTGATGGTGAGCGCGAGTTTGAGACATTTTCACTGCCGCTCAAATCAGAGCAGCAGCTGATCACCGCCGATGGGATCATCGATCAGATGACACTGCGGAAAATGCCACCTGAAGACTCGGAGCAGCCGACCGACGAAGAGCGACTTGCTTTAATCGGTGCCTTGCGCGACAGCATTCAGGAAGCGCGGAGCCAGTTTGAAAGTACCGGGTCGCGCACTATCATGCGACGCCTTTCCAATCGGGAGTATGAAAACACACTGGCCACCCTGTTTGACCGTCGTGTCGACACGCTGGGCTTAACGGCGGATTTCCCGAAAGAAGAGACCAGCCAGCATATGGACAATATCGGTGAGTCGCTGGTGACTTCCGGATTTCTGCTGGATCAGTATTTCCAGGCAGCCTCGCGACTGGTAGAAGCCCGACTGGGTAAACCTGAGATGAAACCAAAGTCGTGGCACTTTAAAGACAATTTCAAACAGTATGAAGAACTGTCGGGTCCCCATCGAATGGTCTTCAAATATCGGTATCTCTGTCTCTACGAACAGCCCAACACAGACACACGTCAAGGTGGCTATGGACACATCGAAGATTTCCTGTCAGGTGTGCCAACTTCGGGGCTGTATGACATTCAGGTTGAAGCCCAGGCACTGCACCGCGACACGCACTACGATCCGAAGATATTCCGCATCGACTTTTCCGAACCATTTCAACTGGCGGTTGTCCCCGGCGATGTGAAGAAAGGGCATATCCATTATCCACAGGCGATCGAACCGATTCTGGCGAGCACAGTGGTTCCGGATGACAAACCAGAGTGGTTAACGTTTCGCGTCTGGCTGGAAGCCGGGCAGACACCCCGCTTCATTTTTCCTAACGGACCTTATGAGTCACGGGCATCCGTCATCTCTCTCAATAAACGCTACAAAGACGAATTTAAGAATCCGGTCGTTGGTGTCAGCCGGAGTACTCTGCTTCGCGAAGGAGAGCTGCCTCACATCAGAATCAGTGAAATCAAAATCCATGGTCCGATTGCAGAACCAGGCGGTAGCAAAGAAGAACTCGCTGTCTTCGGGAAAGAGGGATTTCAGAAAGACCGGGCTTTGGAGCAGCTCTTTGTCTTTGCGAAAAAAGCTTATCGGCGTCCATTGAACGAATCCGACCAGCGGCGGATTAAAACGCTTTATGAACAGCGATTGTCTGAGCAGGCGACGCCACGTCAGGCAGCTCTCGATGCCGTGAAGATGATTCTTTGCTCTCCTTCATTTTTATACCTCAGCGAGATCACTCCCGAGGATGAACTCGAATTACACCCGTACGATCTGGCGTCACGACTTTCCTATGCCCTCTGGACAGCGCCGCCTGATGCAGAGTTGTTCGCTGCGGCTGCTTCCGGTCAACTGAAGAATAAAGAAGAATTACAAAAGCAGACTCGACGACTGTTGAAAGATCCGCGTTCGGACGAATTCGTCAACGGTTTTCTCGACAGCTGGCTGAATCTGCGTGCCATGGGGGACCTGCCACCACCTCGAAAAGCGGCGTGGGAATACTATGCACAGAACCTGCCGGAATCGATGAAGCAGGAAGCACGTCTGTTTTTCCGTTCCCTGCTGGATGAGAACGGATCGGTCGAGAATTTTCTGGACGCTGACTTTACCTTCGTTGACAAGAAACTGGCCCATCTCTACGACCTGCCCGAAAAAGACACGTTACGTCTGAAGGACGGCTTCCAGCGTGTCAAACTCTCTGGCACAAAACGGCGCGGCGGGTTGTTAGGCATGGCCGGGGTGCTGACAGTCAGCGCCAATGGCGTTGATACATCGCCGGTCACGCGCGGTGTGTACATTCTCGAAAATCTACTCGGCACTCCACCACCGCCTCCGCCTGACGAAGTGCCTGCCATCGAGGCGGACGTCAGTGGAGCGACTACCATTCGTGAAAAACTGTTAAAACACAGCAAAGACCAGACCTGTTACGTATGTCATCGAAACATCGATCCACACGGCCACGCATTGGAATCATTTGACCCGATCGGCCGCTGGCGGGAAAAGTATCCGCATCCCAAAGGAAAAGGGAGCGGCCCGAAAGTAGATCCGACAGGCAAACTCCCATCTGGCGAAACATTCAAAGATTTCGACAGCTTTAAGCATGTGCTGCTCGAAAGCCGCCTTGAAAAGTTCACGCACTGTCTGATTGAAAAGCTGCTGACTTACTCAACTGGAAGACAGATGGAACGGTCCGACCAGTTCGAGATCGAAGACATCCAGCAGCGTGTTAAAGCCGATGATTACGGCCTGCAGACCATTGTGATCGAAGTTTTGACCTCCCGGATCTTCCGCGCGCGTTGAAATGGTTCACGGTTCAGTGTCCGGCATTCAGTTGTAATCCGAAGCGTTAACCCGGACATTCTGAGCTGGCTCGATCCCCGATTTGACGGGTCGGGTTCGTTCTCAATTCTCCAATCGATACTTCAACCACGAATAAATACTCGCGCCGATTTGATCGTAGCCGACCTTATTCGGATGAACTCCGTTGTTGACCGGGTAACCGTCCACGATGTCGAGATTTAACTCGGTTGGAATGATAAACAGATTCTGCTTTTCGCGGTCTGTGAATTTTTCAATCTGCCGTTGTACCAGACGGTGTTGAATTTTCTTCCATCCCCAGCGGCTGTAACGGTCTTTGTAGTTGGCATAAAATGCTTCCTGACGCGAATTCCCGGGGGTAGTCAGACAGATTCCGATTTCGGCCTGAGGTGCAGCTGCCTGCAGGGCTTTAATCAGAATATCAGCCTGAGTAAACATGCCGTCGATTTTTTCATCAATGGCGTCCTGCTTCGCTGAGAAACAATCATTAATGCCCAGCATAATGATCACAAAGTCTGGTGTCTTACCGTTGCATTCTTCTTTGAAATAGCGTGTTAAATCGAGTACCGGCTTACCGTCCTTACCGAGATAAACGAACGGGCTGCTGCGTTTACGGTTGGTTCCATCGGGGTTAGGCTCATACTGCGAGACGAACCGTTGCCAGGTCCAGCCTCCGTAACCTTCATGGGCGACACCCTCAGCGGCTGACTTTGGCTTATGAGTTCCCAGCATCTGCCAGTCAGGATTGCCGGGAGCGGAGAGGAGCCGGGCAATTTCGTTGGAGTATGTCGTCGCGTTGGTTAAGCTGTCGCCAATAATTAACAGTCGACAGACGGTGTTACGCTCGGAACCTGCATTCGCCGCTGATACATGCAGTGTTGTTTTTGCTGTGCCCAGAATCTTACCGTTTGCGTCAGTCACTTTGACCGATAGCGGATGTTCGCCTGCATCGGATGCTGCCGGGGTGAGTGTCCAGCGATTCTGCTCTGTCTTGCCGAGTTTACAACTGACTTCAAACTGATATTTTTCTGGTGTTTCTGTCAAAACGATATTGTCAAAGTAGATATTCATCTCCACGCCGGGCACTGCATAAAAGGTGGGCGGCAATGTCAGTTGCAGCGATTCTGTTTTCTCTGCAGCAGTTGCAGGCAACGACGACAGAAGCAGCAGGAGGAAAGAGAAACGGATCAGCAGGCGGGGGGAGTTCATATTTTGCACGGTTCACTCATTCTGGTATCAGTCGGGTTTTCCCATTATGGTTAATCCTGGAACCACTCCAGGCATCACCAGAATCCTATCGTAACATCGTTCCCCCCCTCTGCGTCCAGCGCCCCGCAATTTTTCTCACAATTTCTTACATGCTGTTTTCATGATCTTTGTCAGTCTCTTTAAACCTTGATAGCGAAATAAATCTTACGATATGATAGATCTATCCACAAAACCTGCGACTCGCTGTGGGACAACATATCAGGAGTATTTAAGGAAAACCCATGACTGAGAAGAGTTTTAAGCCCGTGAAAACAGGTGTCATTGGTCTGGGGCGTTTTGGACGACTGCATGCTTTGACGTTATCCCGCCTGGCTGAAGCAGAACTGGTGGGAGTGGTGGCGCGCCGTCAGGAGAGCCTTGCAGCCCTCAGCAAAGAACTTCCCGATGTGCCAGGCTGGACGAATCTGACTCAGGCGATTGAAGAGTCTGGCGCAGAAGCGTGGGTTGTCGCCTGTACGACACAGTCGCATGTGACTGTTGCGCGAGAACTGCTCGAACGCGACAAAGCAGTGTTGCTGGAAAAGCCGATCGCGGAGAGTCTGTCGGAAGCGGAAAGCCTTGCACCCCTGGTGAAGCCCGATTCCAGTAACCTGATGCTGGGACACATCCTGCTGTTTAACAGTGAATTTCAGGAGCTGCGGGAGGTGGCGCGCGAGCGGGGCCCGATTTCCTATATTGATTGTGTACGCCATCGACCAGCGAGCATCGTGCAGGACTTTCCTGGTGAGAACCCGCTCCATGCTGCAATGGTGCATGACCTGTATTCGACACAGGTATTACTCGACTGTGCGGAGCCGGATCATTTCAGTGCCCAGTTTCATCGGACTGCCACAGGTGCCATTGATCTGGCTGTGGCACAATTGCAGTGGAACGGAGGTCCGGTGGCATCGTTTGCTGCCTCGTATTTAACGCCCGCAGGAATGCCGCCACGTGGTTTTGACAGAACTGAAGTATTTGGTGAGGGCTGGTCCGCGCGGATCGAACCGAACCCGCGACCGATCTCGGTCTGGGATGATGCTGCTTCCTGGCCGCTGGCATTAGAAGTGCGTGCGAACCCGCCCAGTGGCATGATGGCTGAGGAGTTACGTTGCTTCTGTCGGGTTGTGAGGAACATTGAAGCGGTCCCTGCCGGAGCGACCTATACAGATGCGATGCAGGTGCAACGCTGGATGGAGAAACTGAACGCGTTTGTCTGATTAGTAGAACGGGGACGGATCTTCCTGCATTCCCGCTTCGACAGTCCAGTTTCCTTACGCCGATCGCTCAATTTCCATCGAGGGAGGAACAGCCAATTGTGGTCTGCCCGTGCAAAAACCGCTTGCGGTCTGTCTGGAATCAGTTAAAATAGATCAAAACCCTCAAGCGCATCATGAAGCCATCTTACCGCATAATACCACCCGGTTTTGGTGCGAGGTTACCTGCCACTACCAACATACCTGTGACACAGAGTCTGGCTGCTCACCATGACGGATTGAATTAATCCTGCCAGATATCTGGAGAACAGAGAAACTCATTCGCTGAAAGATCGATCATGCTTAACCGTAGAGAAATGCTGCAAGGTTTGGCCGCCGGTGCTGGTGCCGCATTCGGCCTCTCGCTGAATCCCGAGCGACTGCTGGCTATGCCTGCCGGTAAAGAGACGCCTAAGCGTATTGTTTTCTTCATGCAGAACCAGGGTTTCGATCCGGCGACCTGCATTCCGGAAGGCATGAAACGGAGTGGCTCTCTGGCGAAAGTCAAACTCCCGGAGCCAATCAGTCCGCTGGAACCTTATAAGGACCGGTTGCACATCATCAATGGTCTGCATGGAATCCACACCAGTCCGTCGCATAGCGCCTTCTTCGGCGCTCTGGGCGGCTATCGCGGCAGTGACGGAGTGCCTCCCAGTGCCTCGACCATCGATTACGAGTTGAGCAAGGTTCTGCCTCAAACACTGCTGCCTCATTTGTGTATCGGCATGGACTCCATTGAAAACATGCGGACCAAACCCACGATCGCGACTCTGTCAGCCAGTGGTGCCGGTCAGCCGATCTTTATGCATTCCAATCCCAATCATCTTTACCAGATGCTGTATGGCGGTATTTCCACGGGCGATATTCGGAAGCAGCATGAAGCCCGCTCCAATGTGCTGAATCAGATTGAAAAGCTGGCTGCCTCGAAAGGGCAAGCTCTTCCTCAGGCCGATCAGCAGCGTTACGGTCAATTCGTGGATGGATTCAAAGAAGTCAATGGCCTGCGCGATCGTCTTGACTCGGTTGCAGATCACCTGCGGAAATTCGCTCCCAAAGTAGACGCGCGATATACCAGCCCCGAGTTCGAAACAGACTGGCATGATGTTCTGCTCGACCTGGGAATCTCGTCACTCACCTCAGGCATTACCAATACGCTCACCATTGGTTCGGGACGCGGCGAAATCTTTGGTGCCTGGAAGGGACTGGGTATCGATCAACAGGGGCACAACCTGGGACACATGGCGCAGCCTGGAAATCCCATCTGGATCAAGATTCGTCAGTACAACAGCCGCATGCTGGTGAGAATCATGGAAGCACTGGAGAGCGTCCCGGAAGGGAGTGGTACGATGATGGATCACACGCTGATCGTTTACACCAGCAACAATGCCGACAAGCAGCATACCAGCGGTACCAACTGGCCGGTGATGCTGCTGGGGAATTTCGACGGGGCAATCAAGACGGGTTGCTTTACGCAACTGGACGGGAAACGCCCCATCAACTCACTCTATGCAACGCTCCTGGAGATCGCAGGAGTCCCCTGTGATCACTTTAACATGAATGAGAAGCTGGCCAGGAAGTTCGATTCCGGCACAGGCCCTCTCCAGGATCTGCTGGTATGACCTGCTGCAGATTGCTTCTGGTTCTCACCTTGTTCGGCAGCTTGCTCCCTGCGGCACAGGGGGAGACATACACGCCCGGGCAAACCGTCTCCAAAGACTTTAAAAGCTTTGCAAAGACATTTCTGAAGACGCATTGCATCGACTGTCACGGTCAGACAGACCCGGAAGGTAATCTTTCGTTGCATGATCTGGGACCCGTAGATGAAGTGAATGCGGCGACCTGGAGAAGTGTCTGGGCACAGGTCACTCTGAAAGAGATGCCTCCCCGGGACATGGATCAACCTGAAGTGGTAGAACGTCTGCAGTTCTCGGATTTGATTGTCGGTGAACTGACACGCGTGATGCGCGACAAGGAGGGCTTTCATGATCACCTTGATCCGAATAAAGGGAACTATGTTGACCATGAGCTGCTGTTCGGTCGATTGCCTGATAACATCAAGCTCAAGCCAACTTCATCGCCGGCTCGTCTCTGGCGATTGACGCCACAGGAACACATCACACGTCTGAATGAACTGATCAATACAGAACCGAAGTACGATCCGGCGAAGCCAGGACTGCGAACGCATGGTGACGACGTACCTACAAATCACGGCGGCGAACTCAAGCTTTATTTCGGCACGGACCGTATCATCAAATGGCAGGGGGGGACAGTAGCTTATGCGACAGCGGTCAAGAGTGTTCCCGCTGTGCTGTCATCGGCCCGGACACATGGTCTGGAAAACTATCCCGATTTCTATTCGGTCAACAGTGCAGAAGCGTCCCAGATCCTGGGGATTTCCGAAGACATTCTACGCTACATGGCGTATGGTCCCTTGAGCATCGCCAGGCCTTATCAGATCACGGATGACCCCAGATCCATCGCAGATAAGATGAAAGGGGACATTCATCCATCGCAGATAAGATGAAAGGGGACATTC
>JAGQQP010000161.1 GCA_020426085.1 Planctomycetaceae bacterium
CTCTTGAGGGGGCCCGCCGTTGGTGCGCCGATTGTGACTGCAGGGGCAGCAGAACTATCCGGTACTGAATTCGGCTTTGCTAAATAGAGTAATCATCAGGTCAATCAGAATGACCGTCTACAGCGGGTGGAGAGACGAATGAGGTGGCTAGTTGAAACAGCCTTACGATTACGAATCGCAGTGATCGCAGCAGCGATCCTGTTAATAATCGGCGGGCTGCAGATGGTTCCGGAAATGCCTCTGGATGTCTTCCCCGAGTTTTCGCACGCCTACGTCGAAATCCAGACAGAAGCGCCCGGTCTGTCAGCCGAAGAAGTGGAAAACCTCATCACCTTTCCCCTGGAAAATGCGCTGATTGGAACACCAGGTCTGGAGACGCTCCGTTCCAAATCGGTTCTGGGGTTGTCATCGATTCGCATGCTGCTCCATGAGAATGTCGATCTGTATCGCACGCGACAACTGGTGCAGGAACGCCTGGCTGTGGAAACGCCGCGACTTCCGACCGTGGCGCGTCCGCCCGTGATTCTTCAACCACTCTCTTCACTGAGCCGCATGATGAAAATCGGCATCTGGTCCGACACACTCTCACAGGAAGATCTTTCCGAGCTGGCTGTCTGGAACATTCGCCCCCGTCTGATGGCGATACCGGGGGTCGCGAATGTGGCAATCTGGGGCCAGCGCGATAAACAGTTGCAGGTGATGATAGACGTGGATCGGCTCCGAGCCCATCAGGTGACGCTCGATTCCGTCCTGCGCGCTGCCGGGGATGCTGTTGTCCTGGATGCAGGTGGTTTTGTGGATACACCCAACCAGAGGATGGCTGTCCGCCAGCTTTCTCCGGTGAAGAGTCCCGAAGATATGGAAAAAACCGTAGTCTCTTTCAACGGGGGAGCGGCTTTGCGGCTCGGGGATGTAGCTGATGTCCGTATCGGTTCACCGCCTGCGATTGGAGACGCGGTGATCAATGATCAGCTGGGACTGCTGCTGATTGTTGAAAAGCAGCCGGCTGCGAATATTCTGGAAGTGACACGCAAAGTGGAAGCTGCGCTGGATCTGCTGAAGCCTGGATTGAAGGGGGTTGAGATCGATTCTACAATCTTTCGGCCAGCGACCTTCATCGAACGGTCGATTACAAATCTGACGCATGCACTGTTGATTGGATGTGTTCTGGTCGTGGTCGTGCTGATTCTGTTTCTGTTTGACTGGCGCACCGCCGTGATCAGTCTGACGGCAATTCCATTGTCGCTGATCTCGGCAGTTCTGTTGATTCACTGGTGGGGCATGACCATTAATACGATGGTCATTGCAGGGCTGGTGATTGCGTTGGGGGAAGTCGTAGACGATGCGGTGATTGATGTTGAAAATATCGTACGCCGTCTGCGTCTCAACCAACTGGCCGAACAACCGCGTTCTGCCTTCCGCGTTGTATTGGATGCATCTCTTGAAGTGCGAAGTGCCATCGTGTATGCAACCGCGATTATTGTGCTGGTTTTTCTGCCAATCTATTTTCTGGAAGGTTTACCCGGTTCCTTTTTTCGCCCGCTGGCGCTGGGTTATATCTTAGCCATCCTGGCTTCGCTGCTGGTGGCGATTATTGTAACGCCGGCCATGTCACTGCTGCTGTTGCCGCGCAAGCATATGAAAGAACAGGAACCACCGCTCACGCGCTGGCTGAAGATTCCCTATCGAAACTTATTACCCTGGTTTGCAGTGCGCCCCCGATCGGCACTCAGTATTCTCGCTGTTTCGTTTGCTGCGACATTCATGATGTTACAGAATCTGGGACAGGAACTGCTGCCGAACTTTCAGGAGACGGACTTCCTGATGCATTTTGTGGAGAAACCGGGGAACCTCTATCGAAGCCATGGATCGCATTACCATTAAAGCGAGTCGTGAGCTGCGCGCCATTCCCGGTGTCAGGAATTTCGGCAGTCATATCGGCCGGGCCCAGGTTGCCGACGAAGTGGTTGGCCCGAACTTCACGGAACTCTGGATCAGTATTGATGAAGACGTCGATTACGATGAAACGCTTGCGAGGATTCAGGAAGTGGTCGACAGTTATCCGGGGTTATATCGCGACGTGCTGACTTACTTGCGCGAGCGGGTCAAGGAAGTATTATCGGGAACCAGTTCCAGTATCGTGGTTCGCATCTATGGCGCCGATCTGGATCGATTGAGAACTCAGGCCCATGAAGTGGCAGCTGTCATGGGGAACATTGAAGGCGTCAATAATCTCAAGGTGGAACCGCAGGTACTTGTTCCTCAAGTGGATGTTCGCCTGAAGCCACTGGCCGCGGAACGATTTGGCTTAACTCCCGGTCAGGTGCGGCGGGCGGTTACGACACTGTTAAGAGGAACCAAAGTCGGTGAGGTTTATGAAAATCAGATGAAAATGGATGTCACAGTCTGGGGGACCGAAGCGTCCCGCACGGATCTGGAGGCGCTGCATGAGTTGAGGATCGATTTACCGAATGGCGGACAGGTGCCTCTCAAAGATGTCGCAGAAGTCGGCATCGTTCCTTCTCCGAATGAAGTCAAGCGGGAAAGTGGTTCGCGTCGCATCGATGTAACCTGTGATGCGAAAGGCCGGGACCTGGGTTCGGTGGCGCGTGATATTGAGGCTGCAGTGAGAAAGATGCCCTTCGATCGAGGCTATCATCCCGAGTTTCTAGGCGAGTTCGCGACACTGCAGGCTTCGCAGAACCGACTGCTGCTGCTGGGGGCATTATCCTTAGTCGGGATTCTGTTGATTCTCTATATCGATTTTCAATCTGCGCGATTGACATTGATGGTCTGTCTGACGATCCCTTTCGCATTAATCGGCGGTGTGGTCGCCGTTTCTCTGGCGGGAGGCATTCTCTCACTTGGTTCTCTGGTTGGATTCATTACGGTTCTGGGAATTGCCGCCCGGAACGGGATCATGCTGGTTAGTCATTACCGACATCTGCAGGTTGAAGAAGGAATGCCATTTGGTCTCGACCTGGTGGTTCGGGGAGCGGAAGAGCGTCTGGCCCCGATTTTGATGACCGTTTTAACCACCTCGTTAGCTTTGCTGCCTCTGGTCATTTCCGGTAACAAGCCGGGACACGAAATCGAGTACCCATTGGCCGTTGTGATTGTCGGAGGTCTGGTGACTTCAACCATCCTGAATCTGTTTCTGTTACCGCCACTCTATCTATTGTGGGGCAGAACCGATCTGAATTTAAGTGAAGAACCGATGCAGTAAAGCAGGATGCGTCTGGACAGGCTCGATCTGATTAACCCAGGCCGCATGATCGGTAAATCTTTCCTATGTTAAAGCTGCAGATCGAATTTGAAACAGGAGAAAGATTAACTCTGCCTTAAACAGGGGGATGACGTTGAATTCCTTCTAAAGATATCGTCGAAAAGAGAAGCAGGGCTCAAGCCTGTTCTGCGAAATCGATGGACCGATTTCCTGCCAGAGAATCTCAACGGATTGAAATGTCATGCTGGTTCGTGTTCCTGTCTTCATTTTATTTCTGCTGCTGACGATGCAGGGGTGCAAATCCGGCGGTTCGTCCGGAGCAGATCTGGTCGCTCCCGATCCGGTTCCCGTTCAGAAATCAGGGAGAGAAGAGTCGCAGGCAGCCAGTCTCTCTGTCGCGGGTTCTGATCAATCGAAATCCCGGATTCAAAAGGTATCGTTAAACTCAACGGAAACTGCTGAACCAGAAGACACGACGGAGCCTGCTCGATTCACAAGTCCGTCCCTGACGGTCTATGAATGCATTTCTTCGACATTAGCCAGCAATCCGGATCTGGTGGCACTCCGTGATACAGAGCAGGTGGGGGTCGCCACCGTAGGTGTCGCGGAAACCTATCCCTTCAATCCGTTCATTCAGGCACAGGTCACCCCGGGACAGTATTTACCGGGCGGCGGTCCTTCCGGCAGTACCTATCATTACGTCTTACTGATGCAGCGAATTCAACTGGCGCATCAGCAGCAGTATCGTGAAGATGCAGCGCATTCGGCTTTGAACGGGGTCCGCTGGAATATTCATCAGGCAGAACTGCAGGCGACTGCTTTGACTGCGCAACTCTATTTTACGGTTCTGTACCAGCGTGGACTTCTGGAAGTGGCACGTGCCAGTCAGGATAATAATCAACGTCTGCTGAAAGCATTAACAAAACGCTTTGAAGCAGGTGATGTCTCCGGTGCCGATCTGGCTACAATTCGTATCGATACAAGATCAACGAGTCAGCAACTGCGCCTGGCCGAAGCCAACTACCAGACGGCATTGCGGAATCTGCGAAATCAGATGGGGCTGCCTCCCCATTCTTCCGAGGAATTTGCAGGGGACCTGCGGACCATGCTCTGGTTATTACCGAACGCAGGAGATCAGCAGCCTGTTCCGCCGGAACTGGGGCTGCCCGATATACAGACTCCGGTAGACGATCCTGCCTGGATTGCCAGCTGGGCTGCTTCGCGACCTGACGTCATGGTGGCGCATGCGAATGTGGACGTTGCCTGTGCCGGTTTGAATCTTGCTACAGCAGATAAAGTTCCCGATATCACAACAGGACCTTATTATCAGCACGACGCCAGCGGCTTAAATCATTTTGGACTGCGAGCGGAAATGAGTCTGCCGTTTATCAATACCGGCAGGCCACTGGAAACGCAGAGAATGACCGAGCTGAATCAGAAGACTTCGGTCTGGCGGCAGACTCTGCTGCGGGCTGAGTTAGAAGGACAGGCTGCTTTCGAACGCTATCATCTCGCTTATGATGTGCTCGCCAGTGAGAAAAAGTATGGCACGACTGAGTTACCTCAAGAACTGCAGAATCTGGAAAAACAGTTTCAGGCTGGTGAAGTTGATGTTGTGCGCATCATTCAGGCTCGTACCAGTATTTTACAGAATCAACGCGCCCAGCTGGATCTGTACAATGAACTGGCCCAATCCGCGGCACTCCTCGTTGGTGCCACTGGTATTCCTCTCAACATGCTGATCGATCAGCCTTGATCGTTTTCACTTCGAATGCTTTTCAGAGCGGTCAACTCACTTTTCTCAATCACCGCTTGACTAATTACTAGAAGTTTAGTAGAAACCGCCTGCACAAGGCAATTCGCTGAAAAACCGTGTACCAGAAGGGATCGAAAACCACCATTCCAGTGGTGACGTGCTGGTGTATCGGTTCGGATTTGTCTCCTGTGTCACTAGATCGATGCAAGCTGGCAACCATGCCGGTTTTGTCAGTTTATTTACGTTTCGTTGAAGGTAATCTGCTTTTGGCCTCATCCAAGGTCGGCGGCGTCACGCACTAACTCCCCCCAACATTGCGCAAGGCTGATAGTATGGAACTAAGGAAGCACTTTGAAACCAGTGGACAGTGGTTATTTCGATGGCGAAGTTATCTGCCTGCATTTCTTCTACTGCCACTCCCCTGGGTGTTAAGCGATTTCCACAGGCCGTATGGCCAACATGACATCCAGGAATTCTGGGTACTGTTTTGTATTGCCGTAACCGGTCTGGGACTTTTGATTCGCGCTTTTGTTGCAGGATTCGTCCCGCGGGGAACCTCGGGTAGAAATACGAAACAGCAGGTTGCCACCAGCCTGAACACGACTGGTATTTATTCACTCTGTCGCCATCCGCTGTATTTAGGCAACTTCTTTGTTGCTCTGGGCTGGGTGATGTTCTTTCATAATGCGTGGTTTATCAGCTTCTACATCATGACATTCTGGCTGTATTACGAACGAATCATGATGACGGAAGAAGCATTTCTGCGAGAGAAATTTGGTAATGAGTTCCTTAACTGGGCAGATCGCACATCTGCGTTCCTGCCCAGCATCAAAAACTGGAAACAGCCGGAGCTCAGATTGTCGTTTCGAACCGTCATCCGCCGCGAATATCTGACATTCGTGGGAGCGATGCTCGTATTTGTCATACTGGAACTGATCGAACATGGTCAGATTGACGGACAGATTCTCCTTGAGCCATTATGGATCGTACTGGCAACTGTGACAGGTCTGGTTTTCATCACCGTCCGGTCGCTCCATAAATTTACCAGCTTACTGGTAGAAGAGGGACGTTGAGCTACTTTTTATCCGTCCGTGGCAGACGCTGCTTACCAGCGAAAACTGGCAAGCAGCGGATGTTGATCAGGCATCTCATCCTGTTGAACGACGTAGGGAGTTCCACCGTGTCGGTATGTGTCCCGGATTGCCCGGTTGAGGAGTCCAATATCTCCGGATTCCGGCTGGGCACGTGTTTTTATTAATTCACCATCCCCAGGTGGTTGTCCCCAGAGTTCTGATCCAAGGGGGGTAAACAGTGTTTCGACACGCCCCTGTTCAGCAGCCTGCAGGATTTCTTCCAGCTGATGCGAAATGCGAGAGGTTCCCAGCTGTTTCTGAAATCGCTCACGAGCTTTATGCAGAGAAGTCTTGAAGTGTGACTCAACCACTGGCAATGCAAGTTCTACCAGTTCGCGTGCGCTGAGCTGGTCCGGCGAAGTGGTAATACCTTCCGTCAACAGTTGATTTCCATGGAAGTGCTTGCGAAACAGATTCTGCTGTTTTTCCGCACAGACAAGTACCAGGGGAGGCGCATTGTTTTCCAGGTAGTTTTCCAGTTGCCTGGCGAGCAGTTGATAGTAATCTGTCAGGACTTTTTCATTCTGTTCTTTCGTCAGACCATGTCCGTGTTGCATCCCGGCGAAATCTCCACCAGGTCCTGCGGAAGCTGTGCTGTGATACTGCAAGGATTCTTCGAACTCGATGCCCTGCGTAAACTCTTCCAGATTTGCGGGGATATTTTCAGGTAATTCGACTTCTTTGAATTCACCATTCTGATGGCGGATCATCCGGATCGATTTCGGACAGATTGCGAGCAGATTAAATCGATCGTCTTCAAAGACTTTATAGAATAAGGGGCTGAGATAAAAAGTATTATCCACGGACATCATTTCAGGGCATTGAAAGGGGAGGTCATACTGATGAAATACTCCCGGAGCGATCAGCAGACACAGGCCCCGGGCAGACCCCTGTTTCCAGAAGACGGGATCATTTTGCAGCATACGCGCCGGTTTCAGAAACTGATGCGCTTCCGCAGTGCCGAGCCCCATTTGCTGTAGCGTTGTTTCCGCATCGTCTAACATGTTCCGCAACTCAATGGAATCCTGTCCCAGTTCTGAGACTGCCTGATGTCGAGGGAGATATAGGGAAACGCATGGGCCCTGTTCCCATTCGGTGAGGGATTTGAGCTCATCAAGTGTTAATGTCTGCATCGAACTCTCCTTGTTGATTAATTTCTTGTGAACCTGATTCGCAGTTGAGGATTTTCAGAAATTTCGTTTTAAACAGGCTGATCTTCACAGAGCTTGCCTGCGCGATTCAGTTTATATCCGTGAATCAATGTTGCAATCAGGAGAGCAGGGTGATCCGAGATGGGATGATGTCGTGTTTTTTGATGGGGAAATTCCCGATGTCAGTCGGGAACCGGATTCAGGGAATCAATCCAGAATTCTGGTCGCTAGACGATCCCGAACAGGCAGGTTAGAATCAAAGCGTCTTGTCCTATTATGTTTTGCGAACTGACTGAGAGGCTGCAATGGAGATTCAACAGCTTCAGGAACATCTGCAACAACTTCGTTTTACTTCCGGTTTGTCGGTAGAAGAGCTGCAGAAGTTGGCTGCCATCTCCCGTTTTCAGGTTTATGCCCGTAATGCGACGATCTTTACGGAAGGAACCGAGCATCGGGATCTTTATATCATTCTCAGCGGTCGCGTTGAGATTTGTATGACCATTCCCGCCCGTGGCTGTTTGCCTGTTTTGACATTGGAAGAGGGGGATCTGGTTGGCTGGTCCTCCTTTCTTAAACAGGGAGAGATGACCGCGACTGTCGTCGCAGTGCAGGAAACCCGTCTGATTGCCATCGACGCCGATGATCTGGCCGCTTTATGCGACGAGGATCACGATATCGGTTACCAGATGATGCGACGGGTGGCGCTGGCGTTATCGCAGCGACTGGTTGCCAGTCGTCTGCAGGTGCTCGATCTATATGCTGTTGCCGAAGAAGCACATCCCTTAAAGCAGGGAGGCACCAGTGAGTGATTCTCTACAGACAGGCGATGTTCAAACACGCTTTTTAAAGCTGGATGAATTTGCCCGTCTCTTTGAAGTGCTGAATTCCCGCGGTTATGAAGTGATCGGCCCGACAATTGACCAGGAAGCCATCGTCTACGGTCCGCTGTCATCGATTGATGATTTACCACGTGGCTGGACCGATCAGCAGGAGCCAGGCAGATACCGACTGGTGAAACGCGATGATAATGCATTCTTTGGTTACGTTGTTGGTCCGAGTTCCTGGAAGAAACAACTGTTTCCACCGGTCGCCACACTGACGCGTGCCGACCGAACCGAGGAAGGCTGGCAGTTTCAGGAGGTAGAAGAAGAAACGCCCCGCTATGCATTCCTGGGCGTCCGTGCCTGTGA
>JAGQQP010000162.1 GCA_020426085.1 Planctomycetaceae bacterium
GATGGGGTGGCGAAGTGACACTGGCCGGGAAACGAATTGCCGTCGTGCATGGTCATATTAGCCGCGATCTGAAGCCGCTGCTGGAAGCAGAGCCGGACTACCTGCTGACCGGGCATTCGCATCAGAGTCATGATTTTCGTGCAGGAGCCACCCGCCGCATCAATCCGGGGGCACTGTTCCGGGCGAAGGTATTTACCGTCGCGGTACTGGATCTGGCAACCGATGAACTGGAACTGCGGGAGGTGGCAAGATGACGTTGCCACGATTTCAGCTGCGTTATAATCGTTCCGGTCTGGGATGTCTGCTGTTATTGTTTGGCGCGCCGCTGCTCTTGATTGTGTTCTGGCTGTACGTGCCGAAAGGCTGGCTTCTGCGCTGGGAGCTGGAACTCCAGTTGCGTCGTATTGCCCGCACCACGATTCAGATGTCCGACCCTTCTGTGATCTCGGTGCTGCAGGAGTATTTGCAGCACGAAGATCCACAAATCAGAACCACCTCGGTTTTCGTAGCGGGTGATTTTTTCGACTATCATCAAAATGAAAGTGAGCCTCTGGTCACAACACTCTGTCAAATAGCGCAACAGGATCAAAGTAACTCAGTTCGGGCTGATGCGCTGGTGACATTGCGCAAAGTCCATTTTTCGTCACCCGAAATCGATCAGACCATCTTGAAATTACTTGATGACCCGCAGCAGACGATATGGCCTGCCGCCGAGGAGCTGCTGCTGACTCGCATCACCCGGGAACTGGAGACGTCACCGGAACTGTGCCGCGCCCGTGTTCGATTAATGCCCTATCTGGAAGACAGTGATCCAAAACTCAGTTCCACAAAAAGACTCAAAGCATTCCTGGAACAATGTGAAAAAATCGAACAGAAATAAAATCGGGGCTGTTAAAAAACCTCTGTTTCACCTGCGAGGTACACCCAGACAGATGCGAAAGCCGTCGCGGGAATCGGAGTAGGCGGGCCCCTTCAGACCCAGGCGGACGGCGCAGCGGGCGTTGCCGGGAACGTCGTAGTAGTTACCGCCGCGACAGACGGGACGCGGGTTCTGTTCGACCACATACAGTTCTTCATGTCCCCCTGTGGGATCGAAGTCGTCGAGGACGATCTCCCAGACGCCGCCACACATGTCGGCCAGTCCGAATCCGTTGCGCCCCTTTTCGCCGTAAAAATCGACGGGGGAGACGAAGGCGAAACCATCGCTCCAGTTGGCATTTGCCAGCGGCCAGATTTTATTGCGGCCGGGCAAAAAGTCGACGGCAGAAATATTCAGGCGACCTTCGCCGTCGCGAAGATCGTTGCCCCACCAGAAGTAGTGGCTCTCTTGACTGCCCCCACGACAGGCGTAAGCCCATTCGGCTTCGGTGGGCAGACGGTATTCCAGACCTTCCGGCAGACGACCGGCTTTGCGTTCGCGTTCCGTGAGCCATTTGCAGAAGGCGCGGCCGTCGTACCAGCTGACGCAGACTACGGGATAACTGTCCCGTAGCGGAAACCCGAAGTTCGGATCTTTCCAGCTCTTGTCTTTGAGAGAGATCCAGGGGTGCGGCGGTCCCTCGGCGGGCATCTTCCATTCGGGATCGAACACCTGTGTTTCCCCGCCTGGTTTCTCGGCATCGGTGACGTAGCCGGTCTCAGCTACAAAACGTTTGAACTGCCCTACGCTGACTTCGGTGCGGCCCATCCAGAAACCGTCTTTCACCTGCATCGGTCGCGGCATTTTACCTTCATACGATTCCCGCGCCGTGCCCGGCGTCGCGCCCCCTTCTCTGCCGGTCGCCCAGGCTTTCTCTTCGGGTGTGCTGCCCATCATGAATTTGCCCGGCGGAATATACAGGACTTCCAGCGAGACATCGTCACCCAGATCAATCTTCTTCACTGTCCCCTGCGCTGGGGCATCCGCAGCGTGGCACGGCACGCCGACGACCAGGGCCACAACCAGAGACAGACAGGAAAACAGCAGACGACAGACAGAGGAGATTCTCATCGGGTGGGTTCCTTGTTAAAGTAATACACGCTGGTGGGACGTCTCAGGCAGGATCGAACTCTGAAGCATTTCATGTGTCAGAGCCGGTGTTGTTCCTGAATTCACAACTAAAGGAAGTTAAGAAAATCCTACCAGACTGAACCAGCGTGTCAACAGGCGAGTTGAAATGTCTGCGTTTATTGAAGCGGAAGCCTTTCGAATTAGAAGCACTCAACCAGGAGACTATGCCTTGAACAGACTTACGATATTATCATGCATTGTTATTTTCTGTTGTGGCTGCGGCAATGCACAACAGTCTGAACCCGCGTCCTCCGCAGTGAAACCAGAGGCTTCCGCAACAGCAACCATCGCATCCCCACCTGTCATTGATCCACATGAATTACTTGTGCCGGGTACGATCACGGTTGATGTGATGGGGCTGGCTGTACCAAAAAGGGCAGAAGAGATAGGACAAAAATTCAAACAGGCGCTCGCCAAAGATCCTGACTGGTTTCTGGAACACAGTAAAAATAAAAAACCCGGCGAACCACTGCCTCACGATGAGCGGATGGGTATTTCAAAAGAGGAATATGAAGAATTCCTCAAACTGTCTCAGAAAACAACCATGCGGAAATTAAATGAGGCCCCACTGATCATAACGCAAAAAGAGGCTGACGTTTTTGAACTGGATGGCGGATCAGAACTGTCAGACCTCACTGGTATCGTGATGGACTTGAAACAGGACCAGGTTCAAAGCCCCTTTGGAACTCTGGCAGAACGCTCGATCATCAATGCTCCGGAAAGTACGGCTCTCGGTGCCTGGAACGGGGTGCAATGGAAAGGAAACCTGACTGATGCTGATGGTGTTACTGGATCCGTCGCCAAGCTGGCCATCGGCAAAATCAAAAAATCAGGAAGGTGTGTGATTTACTACGATGTCAGAAAAATCACTTCAGGAGAGAAGATTCACATTTCACATATCCTGAACTACGATGCACCGCAGAAATAATGCCGATGACCGAAGTACAAGAGTGAGAGGCGGACCAGAGTTAAGCCGTTTGACGGTTCCCGGCTGGCCTCATATTGTCGAAGGTGTAACGTGAGCATGCTGTTTCACTGCTGCTGTATTCTACTTCCTGCCGAGTAACGATTATGAAATCTTTCTATACCGTTTTGACCTTTATTCTTGCTGTCTGTTTTACAAGTCACGTGGATGCTGATCTGAATCTGTATGTCGACGGGAATGGGCCTGATGGGAATGGGAGCAAAGCACATCCTTTCCAGTCGATTCAGGAAGCCCGCGATACCATTCGGATCATGCGGCGGGATGGGAAGTTGAAACCGGAAGACAAAGTGACAGTGCACATCGAGCCCGGCGTTTATTCTTTTCGCATCTCGCTGATGTTTGATAAAAATGATAGCGGCACGAAAGAGAACCCGGTGGTTTACCGGGCGACGAAACCGGGAACCGTGCGAATCCAGGGGGGGCTGACTCTGGATGCCGGTACGTTTCAACCGGTCACGGATGCGGCGATTCTGAAGCGGTTACCTGAAGGGGCCCGCAGGAATGTCCTGGTCTGCGATCTGTCGACTGTGGTCAACGAACCTTTTGCCCCGTTCAAACCATCCTATCGGGGCGTGCCTGTCGGGCCGTGGCTGTATGTGAATCATCGACCGATGACTCTGGCCCGCTGGCCGAACGCAGACGCTAAGGATGAAGGCTGGGCCTCGTTTACCAAAGTCATTGATAAAGGATTGCCCGACCCCAAAGCGAAAGATCCGGCAAAGCAGAAATCGCATCCGGGTGCGTTCGTTTTTGATGATCCCCGCCCTGCCCGCTGGAAGCTGGATGAGGGTGTGTGGCTGCTGGGATACTGGACGCACGACTGGAGTGATGAAGTCATTCGCATCGCCGACTACGATCCGCAGCAGAAAATCATCAGGCTGGCGGCTCCACACAGTTACGGCATTATGGGGGGAACCTGGGGTGCGAAAGCACGCCGCTTCTTTGCGCTCAACGTGCTGGAAGAACTCGATGCGCCGGGGGAATGGTACCTGGATCGTGCCAGGAAGCAGTTGTATCTGTATCCCCAGGGAAAGCTGGATTACGCTGAGATTGTCCTGGCAACGTTGACACAGCCTCTGATGCAGGTGCAGGGCACTAAACACATCCGGTTCGAAAATCTGAATTTTGAATATGGTCATTCCGAAGGGGTCTCGCTGAAGGAGACCGAAGGAGTGGAACTGGCGGGCTGCGTGGTCGCGAACCTGGCGAGCGGCGGCATTTCGGTTTCGGGAACGCAGAATACGATTCGCAGCTGCGATCTGTATCACCTGGGAACGCGGGGCATCACGCTGAATGGAGGCGATCGGAAACAACTGCAGCGGGCCGGGAACCGGGCGATCAATAATCACATCCACGATTATGGTCTGTTCCAGCGGACCTATGCTCCGGGCATCTACGCGGGGGGCTGTGGACAGATCGTGCAGAACAACTGCATTCACGACGCACCACATAATGCGATTCTGTATGGCGGGAATGAAAATCTGTTTGAACGCAATGAGATCTACCGCGTCGTGATGGAGACCGGGGATTCGGGCGCGTTCTACACCGGTCGCGACTGGACGACCCAGGGAAACATACTGAGGCACAACTTTATCCACAACCTGGGAGGCGGCGATGCAGAGCATGTGAATACGATGGGCGTTTACCTGGATGACTGCGACAGCGGCGACACCGTGGAAGGGAATGTCTTCTATCGCACGGGACGGGCCATCATGATCGGGGGCGGACGCGATAACCCGATTCTGAACAACCTGGTGATCGACTGTCCGATCGGGCTGCACGTTGATTCGCGGGGGATGACCTGGAAGCAGTGGAATGATCCGAAATCGGCAGGCTGGAATCTGGAAGAGAAAGCCGAAAAGATGAACTACAGACAGCCCCCCTGGAGCACTAAGTATCCGCATCTGGCGAAGATCATGGCCGACTCGCCTCAGGAGCCTCTGTATAACCCGATCCAACGGAATGTGTTTGTGAACTGCAGCAAAGAGGTTTTTCACATGGATGGCAACGTGAAGAAGCTGCTCGACAAGTTTGAAATCGAACATAATCTCGCCGTGAATACGACAGGCGCGACAAGCGGCATTGCGATGACGAACGACCTGAAAGGCTTCACCAATTTGAGCGGCTCTGAAAATAAACCGATCCCGCTGGGCATGACTGTCGACATTAGCGGACAACTGACATTGCAGCAGGACCCCAGTCTGCTGAAGAAAGAAGCGTCATTCGAACCGATTCCCTTTAATGAGATCGGCCTGTATCGCGATGAATATCGGAAAGAATTACCGAAGCGAGATCCTCATTCTTATTAAACAACTCAAATCCTGTTTTCATATTAACTCAAGTTCACTAAAATTAATGCTGATTTCATTAAACGAGCCATGATGGCTCTCTGGTAGAATGAGGCACTCAGTGGCGCTGGATGAACTTGCTGTACTTTCGCTGACGATTGCAAACGCCGCGGATTCGCTGGGTGTTTCGACAGCATCGGTGCGAAACTGGATCAAGGCCGGCTATCTGATCCCGTCTGGTCGAGGCAGCATCACGCGTCATTCGTTAGATGAGTTCCGAGAACATGTCGCCGGTCAGGAGAAACTGATCGCACGGGCCAACAAATCACAAAAAGACAGCCACGATCACGGTGCGCTGTCCAGCCGCTATCAACAACTGTTGCAGGGGGAGGATTTTGATGGCGAACTGATTGGCAATCAATATCAGGAATCACTGTCCAACGCGTATCGCAATCAGGAAGGCATTTATTATACACCCGACTGGATTATCGAACGTTTCTTCGCGCATCTGCCTGAGGAGCGGGAGGGGTTGACGTTTTGTGATCCCTGTTGCGGCTCCGGCAATTTCATTCTGGCAGCGCTTGAACAGGGGTTTGCAGCCGAAAATATTTTTGGTTTTGACATTGATCCGGTGGCGGTCGAGATTTCCAGACGTCGCCTGTTTGAACAGACCGGCTTTGATTCGCCCCATATTCAGTGTGCTGATTTTCTGGAAATCAGTCTGCAGGCCGAACAAACTCCGTATGATGTCATTTTCACGAATCCGCCCTGGGGCAAGAAGCTGAGTAAAGCTCAGAAGCAGTCGTATGCAGTTCCCTTCGCTGCCGGAAACAGTCGTGATACCTGTTCGCTGTTTTTCTATGCAGCGCTGTCCCGATTACACCCGGCAGGTTATCTGGGGTTTCTGCTGCCCGATGCATTCTTTAACGTCGCCGCGTTTACCGACGTGCGTGATCGGGCACTAACGCTGGATATCAAAGCACTCATGGACTTTGGCAAACCGTTTCCCGGTCTGGTGACCAAGGCGAAAGGGATTATACTCCAGAATCAGGCGAACCGGAGTGAACCGATCTGCTGTGAGGGTTTGACGGAAACCAATGTGCGTACGCCCACTTCGTTTCAACAGAACCCGAAATCGATTCTGAATTTTTCCTGTGCGCCGGAAGCGGCTGCGGTGATCGCGCATCTGTATGCACTGGATCATCTGAAACTGTCCGACCACGCACGATTCGGGCTGGGAATCGTCACCGGCAATAATAAAAAGTATTGTGTTGCGTCGCCTCAAGCCGGTTATCTGCCCGTGTATAAAGGCGCCGATCTGCAACCGGGGTCACTGCGGGAAGCCTCGACTTTCATTCCCGCTGATTTCTCACTCTATCATCAGGTGGCTCCCCGGGAACTGTATCAGGCGCCGGAAAAACTGATCTATCGCTTTATCTCGTCGCGTCTGGTTTTTCATCATGACACATCGCAGTCTTATTTTCTGAACAGTGTGAATATGCTGGTGCCGGAACCGGATTTTCCCATCACCGGTCAGCAGCTATGCCAGCTGTTGAACAACCGTTTGATGAACTGGCTGTTTCAATCCACCTTCGAGACGCATAAGGTTCTCCGCGCCGATCTGGGTGCGTTACCGATTCACACGCGGTATTTTGAACGGTATGATGAATTTGACGAAGACCGCTATTTGAACTTCCTGGGAATAGAAGAAACAGAGTCTGGCGGATATCGCATCAAAGAGAGTGGAGAGTCAGCATCATGAAAACCGAACTGCTGCATGCGAATTTTGGCTGGTTGCACGCACCCCCGTTTCCGCCGGCCTGCTGTCACTGTCTGATCATTCGCAGTGAGTCGGGGCTGATCCTGGTCGATACGGGGATCGGCATGCAGGATATCGCAGCGCCGGAAGAGCGGGTCGGCTTAGAAGCAATCCAGGCTGCCGGCTTTCAGTTTATTGAATCAGTAACGGCGCTCGCGCAAATTCAGGAGCTGGGTTATACCGCTGATGATGTGACCGACATCATTCTCACGCACGGCGACCCCGATCATGTGGGGGGACTGGCTGATTTTCCGGACGCGCGCGTGCATCTGTCCGCCGAGGAGAAACTGCAGCTGGAAACCGACGACCCCCGTTATCGCAGTGCTCAGTTTTCGCATCGCCCGCAATGGGTGACTTACGACATCAACGACGCCGACTGGTTCGGCATGCCGTCCCGCTGTGTCGATACGGCCGTGAATATCGACGTGCGGCTGATTCCCCTGTTCGGTCATACCAGCGGCCACTGTGGCGTGGCGGTAGAGACGGAGGGCGACTGGTTCCTGCATGTGGGGGACGCCTATTATCTGCGGGGGGAACTGACTGATCCGCAGCATCCGATCGGCGAACTGGCTGCGTTTCGTTCCACCGATAATGCAGAACGACTTACATCACTGGCGCGGCTCAGAACGTGCATCGACGAGCACGGCGACTCTTTCGCATACTGCGGCTATCACGATACGAGTGAACTACCCGCTTCCGTGCCTGCTTTCGAAGAGATTCGCTGATTTGAAAAATTCCTGTTGACATACCTACAATGCGTAGGTATTAATTACCTACGTAACGTAGGCACAACGGAGAAAGGAGTTTGACATGGCGAAAGCAGATACCACGCCGCTGACCGAAATTCAGCGCGAGATGATGGAAATCGTGTGGCAACGCGAAGAGGTGACGGTGAGCGAAGTACGGGACGCGTTGTCGGCCCATCGCCCCCTGGCCCGCAACACGGTGCAGACGATGCTCGTGCGGCTGGAGGAAAAGGGCTGGCTCAAGCACCGCGAGCAGGGCCGGACGTTCGTCTATTCAGCAAACCGTCCCCGCACGCTCTCGCTGGGGGCCAAAGTCTCCCAGATGGTGGATCGTCTGTTTGCCGGTTCTCCTGAAGAAATGGTGACCGCGTTGCTGGAATACCGGGGCCTGTCCGCCGACGAAGCCGAACGGATCCGTGCGATGATTGAAGCTGCGGAAACGGAGCCAAAGCAAAAACCCAAACGACAGAGGTAAGCTCGATGAACGCGTTT
>JAGQQP010000163.1 GCA_020426085.1 Planctomycetaceae bacterium
ATATTTTTTGCACACAGTTTTGCCACCGACAAAATCAACGCGGAAGGACAAAAAGATCAAAACGGTATTTCAGACCTGGAATTAGCAGATTTAATTACATCCTGGATCACGGAATTCAGTGGAGATCAGATCGAAGTTATCCGCACCCGGGACCCTTTTGATGATTATATTTCATCAAGAGTGCGTCGTGATATCTGTAGTTCAGATCTGATGCTGTGTCTCTTTACAAAACGGACCAAGGACCATCTCAAACAGCAGTGGATCCCCTCAACATATGTCATCAGCGAAGCCTCTGCGGGGCTAATGCAGTATCCCAGTGAAGACGAATCTCATCGGCGGTTGTTCGGACTGGTCGAGAGCGGGGTTGATCGAGAGCAACTGGGCATGGCATTCCCAATGAATAAAACTGCTTCTGAATTTGTTCGTTCCGATCTGGATGGACTGCGTTGCAAGTTGAAAGATATGATCAACGCAATCTTGAACAGCGAGTCCCTCAAACGTGATGACCGCGAATACCTTTCGCTGGATAAGGTCGCTACAGTCTGGCGTAATGGAGCCATCACTGTTGAGTGCAGACACCGTTTCCGATTTACAACAGACATGTCGAAAACCAGTATTCCTCATGCGATCTGGCGGGTAAGCCAACCTCTGCCTCCCTTAAAAACACTGTTAAACGGGTCACGTGATGTAGGTCGAGGATATCTGCGATGCGTTCCCACTGATTGTGGTGGGCCGGGACAAAAAACCTGCCAGAGACGAATTATTCCACGTACAAGTGGTATGGAAAATGAACATAAATTTGATATTGAATTTTCTAAAATGGATATCAAAGCCGGGAATGAACTGACGTACGAACTTGCCTGGGGGTATCAGAACGCATTCTGTGATCCCACCAGGCAGGATGGGAAACCGAATTCTGTCGGTATACGCACATTTGAACGCGGTATGGCTCGATCAGTATCGCTGACTGTACAATTTCAAAGAGATTTTGAAGAGGATTCAAATGAACCCTCACCAATCCTGGAAGAACCCCCCGTCTTATCTACCAGCGATTCCCCCTTACTTCCAGCCGACACCCCTGAATTCTGGCATCAATCGGCAACATGGCATGAACAGAAAAAACTACAACCCTGCCCGAAACGATCTGGCGCGATGTGGGAAGTTTATCGCTGGGAAGGTACCTGTTTTTCCGGTTCAGCAAAACTCGACTGGTATCCACAGCTCAATTATCTTCAAGAAGATGAAATTAAAACGGTCAAAAAACGACGCAGACGGAACGATTCGTAAATTACTTTATTCCTCTTTGGTCTGATCCACCTGCAGGAATTTTTTAAACTCCTGCAGGTGTTCTGCTTTTCCGATCATCTCCGGTGTCAGCAGCCCTCCAAAATAGATAGGCAGTTGCGGTTCCGTCTGCAGGTTTTTGATCAGCCACTTCAATCCTGCGGTTCCCTTTAACAGCACGATGACGCTGACTTCCCCCTTTTCCACCATATGTTTTTTCGCAAGGATATGCGGCGAATCACCGAGCCTTTGAGAAATATATTGTTTTGAAGCGGGTATCGTACTGGCTGATTCATCACCGAACATGAGAATATACACACCCCGCGAACTGTATTCTTCTGCGTTGGGTGGATCTGCGCCTGTCAGCTGTTTGTAGGCACTGTCCGCCTGTTGTAATGCGATGTCAGACAACTTCTCATGTTCGCGTAATGCCTCCGCAAACAGAGTTGAAAGGAAATACTTGTCGTCTTCATGATCCCGCACGCTCCATAATATGCGCGACCGCATGTTTCGATTCGTAGTGTCGTCAAACGGGGGTGCCATATAAACGCCAAAGAGGGCCCGCAGAATATTCCTGGTCTTAGCGGTCCCCAGTCCAAACCCGTAATAGAGGGCCGCTTTCCGCACCTCCACTGGACCTTTCGGATCAAGCGCCTGATAAAAGATTTCAGTCAGACGGGGATCGCGGGGCCACCCCAGTGCTCCGGAGAGCCAGCCCAGCATTATATTCGGCTGATAGGAACTATGACGCAGCCCCAGTCGAAACGCTTCCAGCAATTCGTGATCAGTGAGTGTCAGTTTCTCCCGATTGTCATACAGTTGATCAAGCTTCTTTCCCGCCGAGGCATCATCAGCAAAGTAGGACTGAAAATCGGGAGCGACATAATCCTCCGCCTGGCAGGCATAAGATTTATCCACAGGCGGGCGCGTGTAAGCAGGCAGTCTGCTGGCAGGCGCGTCTTCTGGCAGAAAACGCACGAACTCCTGAAGCCGCAGCTCCTGTAGAACGCGTGCTGAAAAGAGTTGATTGAAATCGATTTTCACATGCGTCAGTTTCGAAAGTCTCTCCACCAGTAACGCGCGCTGTCGGTAGCCTTTCACTAATGCCACTGCCGTTTCATGCCCCTGGTCCACGCGTGTTACAAACGCCAGCAGCGCAGCTTCGCGGGTACGTAAGATCTTTTCAACCATTTCCCGTAAAAACTCAGCAGCCTGTGGATGCGTGGCAGAAAGATCATCCCGATGAAAGCCAATCACCCACAGACCCGCTTCATCAAATCGATTCAAATCGGGCGGTTCCGTTTTAAACACCGCCTGGTAAGTTTCCAGCGTCGCCCCAATCGTAGAATCATCCAACTGTTTAAAATCATCCAGCAGGCCCAGCAGTAAAGTTCGCGTCTGTTCTTTCTCACCATACGTCTGCATGCCCCAGACGATTCGCTGCTGCATCTGGGCACCAAGCATGGGGTACTGCTCCATCAGCATCCGCACAAGGTTAGCCGATCGCTGTTTTACCACTGTGGGACCATGATACAACGCATAATGCGCGATATCAGCATCGTTGCTGGCGCTCGCCTGGTACATCAACTCGATGGCACGAGGATCCTGTTTTTCCCGGTTCCAGATATACTGGTTCCCAACCTGTCCGAGCAGGGTGGTACGATGCTTCGTGCAATGGCGCAGCCCGCGCCGAATTAAAGCCAGACGCTCATCAATACCCGCTACTTTCAGCTTGCCTTCCAGCATCAGATCAAGCTGTTTGCCGGCTGCCTTGTCGTCCGGAAAGAAAGCATTGAAATCCGGAGGTGTATAGCGGTCCGTCCGATTCCAGGAAAACGGAGGTTCAATCTTAAATGGGATGACTTCATCAACGGAATCATCCGCTGCGTGGAGCGGGTGACAGGTTGAACCTGCCAGAATGAGAACCGCTACGATCAGCAGCATTCCAATACGAGACTTCAACTCAGAGGCCAGCTTCATCTCACTTCCTCCCTCACTTGAAAGTCAACTGCTTGAATCAGGCGGGATCAACCGAAACCGCCGTCCCCGCCTTCACCCATGTAGCCCCCTTCGGGGACATTCATATTCGTGTAGTTGGCAAACCGCATTGATGATGCCATCCAGGTCAGGTTGATAATCCCGGTCGGACCACTACGGTGCTTGGCCACAATGACTTCCGCCAGCCCCGGATTATCTTCCGGATCGTATTTGTCGGGACGATGCAGAAACATGATCAGGTCGGCGTCCTGCTCGATGGCACCACTTTCTCGCAGGTCAGCCAGTCGCGGGCGTTTGTCATCGCGTAACTCGACACCACGGTTCAACTGTGCCAACGCGATGATTGGTACATTCAGTTCTTTACACAGCCCCTTCAGACGGCGGGTAATCGACGCAATCTGCTGTTCACGAGGCATCGTTTTATCTTCTGGTTCAATCAGCTGCAGATAGTCGATAATGATCAGCCCCAGGTTGCTCAGTCGTTTCAATCGTCGACAGATCGCACTGATCTCCTGGATGGTCCGCCCCGGTTTGTCATCAATATACAGGGGCATCTCACTCAGCTCGGAGGAGGCTTCCATCAGGCGATGGCGTTCATCGTCTTCCAGATCGCCGGCACGCAGCGAGTGTCCATTCACGCCGGATCGAATACAGAGCAGACGTTCGGCCAACTCAAGTTTGGACTGTTCCAGACTGAAGATGATTGTCGAAGTCCCTCCATCGTCGGCCGCCGCCTCGGCAAAGTTACAGACCAGCGCCGTTTTTCCCATAGAAGGACGAGCCGCCAGAATGATGAGCTCAGAAGGCTGAAACCCATTGATCTGGGTATCCAGATCCAGGAAGCCCGTCGTCAATCCGGTCAGCATGCCTTCCTTTTGAGAGCGTTCGTGAATACGATCAAAAGCATCCATCAGGATGTCGCGGATCTCGATTTTATCCCCTTCCCCCTGCTGTTCCAGAATGCTGAAGATGCTCTGCTCGGCCTTGTTCAACACGTCCAGAGTGTCCCCCTGCGGCGCATAACTTTCACGGATGATTTCCGTGCACGAATGAATCAGGGTCCGTTGTACCGATTTATCTCGGACAATTTTCGCATAGTATTCGGCATGCGCCGCGTGCGGTACGCTCTCCAGAATTTCGTGCAGGTACATCACGCCACCCGCTTCTTCCAGCTCGCCTTTCGAATCCAGCTCTTCCGCTACGGTCACCGCATCAATGCCGCGCACACCGGCATCATGCAGACGCAGGATGGCTGCAAAAATCCGCGTATTTTTGTCGCTGTAGAACTGGTTGGTTTTGACAATCGATACCAGATCGTCAATCACCACATTATCCAGGAGAATACCGCCGAGCACCGCCTTTTCCGCATCCAGGTTTTGCGGGGGCACCTTGCCAAACAGTTCTTCAACAGATTCCTGTTTCGGGCGGCGAAAATTTCCTTTACCGGCAACTGACATAACCATCCCCTGGTTCTGTAGGCATTCGAAGTGAGTTCTCTCTGCAGTACGCTGGCGTGTATCGTATTTGAGATCGCGTCATTCAATCTGCTTTTCCCGATCCACCCTGGACAGGAGACGCCACAAATAAACGGGACACTGCCTGACTGGTTCAGCGAGAAGCGGCAACCATCTGCGAATCAGTTCACACTGCTTCTCAGATCATATATAACAAAAAGAGGCCCGGCAATATACCGGACCTCTCGCTTATTCGGGAAACTCGATGTGGTAAATTTTCGCTTACCAGACCGGGGTTCAGCTTTTTTCTGCAGTCGGTACAACCCAGACTTTGACTTCGGTCTTAACCTTATCATGTAACTGCATTTTTACGGTGTACATCCCCAGTTCTTTCAGAGGACCTTCCAGTCGAATGCTGTCTGAATCAACGTCAAAGCCACTCTCTTTCAGGGACTTGCTGATGTCAACAGCAACAATGGAACCGTAAAGGTGACCATCTTCGTTGGCATTGGCTTCCATGGTCACGCTGTGTTTGCTCAACTTGTCGGCCAGATTCTTCAGTGACTTCAGACGGTCTTTTTCGAGTTCAGCCATCCGCTTCTGATGCTGCACGACCATCCATTTGTTGTGATCGGTTGCAATCGTTGCCAGACCGTAAGGCAACAGGAAGTTACGGGCATAGCCTGGTTTCACCCGGACAATATCACCCTGCTCACCAAGGCTTTCCACTTTTTCAGCCAGTAATACTTCGACAGATGATTTAGTACTACCAATGACAGCGGTGCTACGTTGTTTACGAACCATTATCAGTCACTTCCGTAATTTTTGTTTGATACAATCGTTTTAAAATACTGTTATCTGCTGTGTAATCCACCAGCAACTCAGTGCCGATTAGAAAGGCACATCGTCGTCAGGAATCCCACCAGGAGTGTCATCATAAAAGGAATCTGCCGGACTGGAACCGCCACCATGCGAAGGAGCATTTCCACGTGAAGCATATCCGCCGCCACCCGATGGTGCGCCACCAGATTCACCTTTGCCGCCCAGCATGGTCATGTTTTCGCCGACCACTTTAAGCTTACTGCGTTTTTGTCCAGACTCTTTATCATCCCACTGATCCAGCTGCAAGCGACCTTCAATCAGAACGGAACGCCCTTTGGTCAGATATTCGCTGGCAACTTCTGCTGTCCGCCCCCATAACGTCACATCAATGAATGTGGTTTCTTCCTTGCGGGAATTAGAGTTTTTGTCAAACCAGCTGCGATTTACCGCGAGGCCAATTTCAGCGACTGCACTTCCACCCGGCGTATAACGCACCTGTGGGTCACGAGTCAAATTGCCTACCAGAATGACTTTATTAAAACTGGCCATCATCGGCCTCCCTGAGGTTGAATGTTATGAAGGAGAACATTCCCGAAGAACTGTTTCTGAATCATCGAACCGCCGATGAGACACTAGTCTTCATCATCGTCCAGCGCATCGTAATCGGCAACATCCAGATCAGAATCCCCTTTTGCACCTGCCATGGGAGATTCAGGAGCAGAACTCGGATCGATTGCAGAAACCATCGCGTCAAACAGGGTTTGAGGCTGTTTGATTACCATTTGACGAATCACAATATCGCTCAGGTGGCAGGAACGGGTAATCAGATCCATGCCGCTGCCTGGCATCGTGAAGTACACGAGATAATGCAGGCCTTTCATGTGGCCATCGATCTCATATGCCAGTTTTCCATCCTGCCAGGGACGATGTGCCACCACTTCGGCACCAGCCTTCTCCAGGATTTCCATCAGATGAGCAATAGTCCCTTCATGATCAGCGGCAAACTTGCCACTGTCCAGCAGGAACATTCCTTCGTAATTTACCATAACTGCTTTTTTTTCTGTTACAGACAAGACTTTTCTCCCGGAATAATTTGACTGATGTATTTCAGCCAGATTGATAACCCAATTCTCATTTATTTTTATTGCCGGTTCAACCAAACCGGGATCTGTTTACTCAGGTGCATTGACCTGGTTCATCGCCATTTCCAGTCCTTCCTGAACCCAGCACTCAATCCCTCTGGCAGCATTGTCCACTGCCGTCGCGATCAGTTCGAATTCCTTTTTCCCCTGGAATCGGCCCAGAACATAATCCGCTGCTGAAAATCCGGCAGGAGGTCGTCCCACACCCACTCTCAGGCGTGGTACATCCTGAGTACCCAGCTTCTGAATGATATCCTGCAATCCTTTTTGTCCGCCTGCTGAACCAGAGCCCCGCAAACGGAGACGCCCGACAGGCAGATTCATATCATCACAAACGACCATCACATCAGTTGCTGGCAGTTTGAAAAAATTTGTCACAGCGGCAACACTGCGACCACTTAAATTCATAAATGTTTGTGGAGCAACAAGTAACACCTTATCGCCGCCACAGGAAATCTCAGTGACTTCCGCCTCAAACTGGCTTCGTGAACCGGGAGCTCCGTGCCACTCTGCCAATTGATTTAACACTTCAAACCCGACATTGTGACGCGTTCGTTCGTATTTTTTACCGGGATTCCCCAGCCCTACGACCACTTTCACAGCGACACCCGCCAGATTTTAATTACTTATCCAGTTCCAATCACACCCGGTGATCTTACTCTTCTGTTGATTCTTCTGCTTCAGGTGCTTCGGCTTCACCTGCAGGTGCGACTTCTTCAGCACCGTGAGCAAGAACATGCACAACAACCAGTTCGGGATCATTGTGAATCTTACAGCCACGAGGCACTTCCAGATCACGAACATGAACCGCATCACCAATTTCCAGTGCATTGATTCGCACAGAAATGTAATCCGGAATACTATGAGCCAGACAGTCCAGTTCCAAAGCATGCAGAGGCTGTTCCAGAATTCCGCCGGCAGTCGCTCCTGGTGAGGTTCCCCGCAGACGTACGGGAACTTCCAGAGTGACTCGCTCTGAAGCGTTAATCCGCATCAGGTCCACATGCAGAATCTGTGTTCCGAATGTATCCCACTGCAGATCCCGCAGCATGGTTTCTTCGACTTTACCATCAACGTCGATCTCAAACACACGTTCGCGGTTTTTGATCAGATCCTGCAGATCGTGCTCATCTACACTTAGATGTGCAGGTTCCTGACCGTGGCCGTAAACCACTGCCGGAATCCGACCAGCACGGCGAATATGTCGACTTTCGATCGAGCCTAATTTTTCACGCTTCGTAGCACTGATTTTCTGCAATACAAAATCGTCTGACATTTCCCAACATTCCTCGAGGAGTGATTGAACGACTCACGCCGAACCACTCTTCCATTAAAGACTTTTGAATCTATCACCTGACACTATGTCATTAAATACCGTTGATGATCAACCAGTGCCCCGCCTAGTGCTCTCTGGAGCGCCCCGTTACATCGATGTTTTCATTTCTGTCATTGCAACCCAACGTCCCGGAGTTGCATCAATCGATTTGGGCACAGTCTAAAGTCAGACAGGGAAGGCAGTTCCGTCTGAAAAGCACATATGATCCAAGGGCAATCCCAGCGATTCCACCCGCCTGAGCGGCTGGTACTTCACCAGTTTGCTATAGTTGAAGCGTGCAAAAATAACTTCCCGCGCACAAATCTGCAACCGATTCCCCCCTCTATCTTGCTTGAAAG
>JAGQQP010000164.1 GCA_020426085.1 Planctomycetaceae bacterium
GTGCCAATTTTCGCTGTGATGGGACAGCTGATGAATGGCATGAAGATTCTGAATCGGGTGTTAAAGAATCAGGAGCTTCAGTGATACCTTGCAGCAACCGATCTCGGAAGGCAATCTCAGAAGCGCGTAACAGTGTATATCGTAAAAGTTCATTGTCTTGTGCATCCTGTGATACTTTAAACGAAACGGGCTGGTTTTTGGTATACGAGCCCCAGTCAACTTCGAATGCCTGTGCCTTCGAGAGTGCGGCATCGTATGCGAGACGTATGGCCAGCAGTCCCGCCAGGTCGTTACACAGTGGATCATCAATTCCTGATTCGACTGACTGATATTTTACCCAGGCTGACCAGCCGGGAATTGAAAAGGCCTGACATAGTAAGTAGGTCTCCCACAGGGCTGGTGGAACATTCAAACTTTTCAAGGAATTGATAATCGCGACTTCAGGTGAATGAGGCAGCTGGGAGATATAACTGCACAAGCCCGTCAATCCGTGGAATTGCAGATTTCGATCATAGACAGCTGCTGAGCGCCAGGACTGGTACAAAGTCAATTCCTTCCAGGGGCTCTCCCAGACTGCTTCGCCCTGGTCATAATGCATTGCACAATATTTTGAGACTTCATCACAGATCAGTTCTGACCAGTTTTCTTGCAAATTTTGATCCAGCATCTCAGACAGAGTACGAACTGGTCTCTCGTGCTTCTGTTTCAACTGGTCAGGAGCACGGTCTTGTTTGTACTGGCTGTCAGACAGGCTTTGTAACAGTTCGACTATTTCATCTGCAGAAGGGATTTTCTCATTGCTAAGCCTGGTGCTTTCTAATTCTTCAACCGCTGACTGGATCTGTTCAATCCCGAATTGTCCTGAATGGAATTCTTCAGCATAGTGTTCCAGAGGCATCAGGGTTTCACAGTCTGAAAAGATTCGCAAATAATTGCGTGCGTTCAGGAATGACCGCTCAGAAATACCATGATAGGGATTCACCGCCACATAATCTTTCAAAGGCGAGACAGGAGCAATTACCTGTGAGACGACCTTGAGTGCTTCGCCAATCTGTTCAATCAGATGTCGCTTGTGAGTGGAGCACCTGTTGATCAGTTTGGGCAGGGGAAAGTAGAGTGATTCGGATTTCATATCTGACATGATGATATACTTTCTGATAATCGAGTATTTTTCCGGAAGAAACAATCAGGGATCGAACTGATTCATTAACGGGTAAGAATTCTGAAACGTTGTCTGAGTATTGCTTCAATGTAGAACCCATTGATGGCATGGATATAGAGCTTGTTGATCCATGTGGGTTGATGGGTTTGTGAGATCTTTCGATGTAGAAGAGACATGCTGCAGAATCCAAGGATAATCAGGGCAGCAGCGGTCCAGGCCAGGTAAGAGTGATTTGAAGACACTTGTGGCAGTCCCACCAGTTTGTCGATCACAACGAAACTCAGACTGTAGGCCAGGCAGAGAACCAGGGAGATACCGGCGGCTCGAATCAGCAGGGAACGATTGTTCGCCTGAAGAGCCTGTCTCATCCAACCGAGCAGGGCGAGACATAAAATAAACCCCAGTAGAATGCCCCCCGGTTTTGTCAGCGGATCGATCCCGAAGAGCGACAGACTGGAAAAATAAGCCAGGAGAATACAGGCACCCGCGATCAATAGCTTGACCGGGGAGCCTTGCTGATCTTGATGTACTGTCTGGTTCCAACCTGCAGCTCTGTTTTGTTCGAGCACATTACCGCTATTCAGGAATGCATGGGCTTTGTAGAGCGAGTGTGCCAGGATATGCAGCATGGCAGCGGAGAACGCACCCAGGCCACATTGCAACATCATGAATCCCATCTGTGCAATGGTGGAATATGCCAGCTTCTTTTTGATACTGTTTTGGGTCAGCATCACAGTTGCTGCATAACATGTGGTAACCGTTCCAATCAGAGCCAGGCATGACATCGCAGTGGGGTTCAGGAACAGCAGGGGACTGGTACGTATCATGAGATAGCCACCCGCATTCACGATACCCGCATGCATCAAAGCCGACACGGGTGTTGGTGTATCCAGCGTCTGTGGTAACCAGGTATGGAATGGAAATTGAGCAGATTTGAGAACAGCTCCTGCAACCAGAAGTGAGATCGCCCACATCATCTGTGGAGTATTGAACTCAGACTGCAGCCGGAATGAGTCGAAGATCTCAGAGATATTGAGTGTCTGAAATTCCTGATAAATCAGGATCGTAGCAGCAATCAGGGTCATGTCACCCAAACGACTCACAGTGAATTTCGTCCATGCAGCCCGTTGAGCCGCTGGTCGATTTCTGTAAAATAACAGCAGTTGATGAAGTCCCAGACTGGAAATCGACCAGGAAAGAATAAACAGAAGCAGATTTCCCGAAATCGCCATCAGGGAGACTGCACCTACCGTGAAACCGGTCCAGCGGAAATAGTTGCCCTGTTCAGATTCACCGTCCAGATAGCGGACAGAATAACGGCAGATAATCCAGCCGACAAAGCTGACCAGTGAGAACATCAGGGAAGAGATGCCATCAAGCATCAAGAGGTTGAAATCAGCGATTTTGAGGATTTGGGGTAATCTGACCAGGGAGAGATCAAAGAATACCTGTAAGGAGTAGAGTAGAACCAGAAGAGTTGCCAGAACGCATTGACCGCCTGTGATTAGAGTGGTCATTTGACGAAGAAGATTGCCCTGTCTGTTTGCAAGATTTCCGGGAATAAACCCATATAACAGCAGCAGGCAAGCAGGAAGGATCAAGATCAAAGCCGTTTTATCGGTCATTTTAGTACTTTCTGAAACGTTACCAAGGATTCGTGAAAATTTATACGCGTAATTTAATACACGAAATATTTGTCGTCAATTGTGTTTCGTCATTTATTTTGAAAAAACTTGAGGGATATTCCGGATAAAGTGACTGACAGGCTTAAAACACAGGGGGAGAGGGGGGTAATTTTATTCGTGAATTTGATTTCGTCTCAGGATCCGATACACTAGAGGGATCTGAGTCGCCCTGTTGCAATAACTGCAGTAGTTCAGGGGACTAAAGGGCGTGCTTTTCTTTTTGAGCAGGTGAAAAACTGGATGAATCAGTCGTCAAAAAATAAACGAAAAAGTGGTTCCGCCAGTGTGAAACCGGAAAAGCAGAACAAGAAAGACACGCCTCTTGTCATCAAGGGAGAAGTTCGAAAGAAACCCTCAGAAGATTCTGGAAACCGCTGGACGTTCCTGACCAATCATGCACATGTTCTGATCGTGCTGCATCGCGAACCATCCATTGTGTTACGGGAAGTCGCGTTAAGAGTGGGAATTACAGAGCGCGCAGTTCAGCGGATCATTCAGGACCTGGAAGAAGAAGGCTTTGTCCGGCGTGAGAAAATTGGCCGTCAGAATCACTATGAAGTTTTAACCGATCAACCATTACGGCATCCCATCGAAAAGCATAAATCGATAGGTGATCTATTGCATCTTGTCTCGGAATAGGTGCTCCTTAATTAAATAAAAATGTTTCGCATTTTTTAATGCGATCGAGGGGCGCTGATTCTGGTGCAAGAGTGTATGCATCAGATTATGGAACCCCCTCAAATGCTGGTAACTATCTGGTGATTTATGAATATCTTGATGGGAACAGCGGAGGCTCAGGTAGTGTGCCTAGCCCCATTCGCGTTTGAGCGCGGCACGGTACATCAGCACGTTGAGGAAAAGGGCTCCGGCTATCGCGAACAAAGCGGTGATGAAAAATACCTGCAAGTTGCGTGGCTCGTTAGATTGAGTCTGGTATTGCCAGATTGACAGGCTGATGGCGAGTGTGCCTGCCAGCGAGTAGAGCACGAATAGAGTGCCCACAATTTTCCAGACCTGTTTGAAGACGAGTACGGTGGCGTTCGCTGCCAGGATCCACAACGGTACCGCCAGGCCGACCAGTAACATCAGACTGAATAATTCGCGTTTTTCGATGGCAGAGTTGATGGTGGAGAGGGGAAGCAGAACGAGGAAGCCGATCATCAGAAAACTGTGATCCAGAGCGAGAGACAGGTACAGCTGTTTCACCAGCGATTGACGGCTGACAGGTCTTAATGATTCAATCTGCAGTGTCCTGCGTCTTTGCCACCAGACTGCGATCGGCAGGAATATCCCGACACTGCAGAGGCTGGAAAAGAGTGAGCCAATCAAAGGGAGGCTTCGAGTGTAAAATGGTTCTCCGCTGATCAGGTGATAGATTCCCTGAAACAACAATCCGAAAAACAGGAAGCTTCCCAGGATTCCGAAAGTGTTGCTGAGTCGAAATGCATTGCCTCGTCGCCACAGGCTGATCATTTGCCAGGTTGATTTTTCTGAATAATGTAATTCCCTGATGTCACGATCCAGTAACCAGTTGACCAACTTACCCGGGTTTTGCCATTGGGATTGCTGAGCGCGGTTCTTATCCCAGGGTGAGAAGGCAGGCATGGACATAAATGATTCAATCACCTTTTCCGTGATCGCAGGCAATTTGATCAGGATCCAGAGTACAGCGAGGACTTCAAACGCTATGGTAGTCAATGCCATACCAGGCAGATGGCCTTGTAAATACCAGATAGACTCGGTAGCGATCGCCTTAAAAGTCGAATCAAAGAAGATTGGAATGTATATAAAGAAGAACGGCAGCAGAGGTAGAATCAGCCAGTGCCGGTAAGGATTGTTTGAAAGCTGCGCGACGGAAAACAGACTCAGGAGGGCAGGCAGCAGGAGCACGAGACTGAGCACCGGCAGCATTCCAATATCATATCGCAATAATGTGAGAGGCAGTAACAACGAACCTGTCGACAGAATTGATACCGCCAGACGACGATGTGGTACGAGATAGTTGGGAGTCAGTCTGGCTGCGGGAGTGACAAAGTGTGCCCACAACTGGAGAAAGAGAATGGCAAATAACAGAGCACCGGCAAACACCGTTCGTTGGATGGCACCCAGCTTCGACTTTGAATAAGAAATCGGCAACGCACGCACGGGGAGCAATGCTGTTTCATGAAAATGTCGTAAACGCTTCATTAAAAACCAGTCTGCATAGACTTCTTTCAGCGTGGGGGTATTGCGCAGCAGTTCAAGCTGTTCCTCTGAAAGGTCAATCATATTGTAAGTCTGTGGTATCCCTGTTTTTCCGTCATTCGGATCATGGTTGAGAGAAGCAATGAGTGTGAGCTGTTGCAGTATCGGGATTTGCGTGGCATGTGCCAGCACTTCAGGCGATGTATTATCGTAGTGTAATGCCAGTAATCGCACCTTTGTCATGTTCGAGATTTCACGGGGGTGGGTTTCCAGTGCCGTCGCGAGGATCTCTAACTGGGACACTTTCTTACCAAAACTTTGTAAGGCGCCGGAGGGGAGTCCGCGTCCCATCAAGACGAGTGCATTGAGTCGGGGAAGTTGACAGATCTGTTCGACGTTCGCTGCCGTCAGTTCGAAATCATTCAATTCCAGGTAAACCAGATTTCGAAACGGACTCAGGTCGGGTAAGGAGTCGCTCCCGTTCACTCGCGTCAGGCTGAGTGATTGAATCTCCGCGGGGGCAACGTGATCCAGTAAAGCGGGGAGTGTTTGCAGTTCTGGAGGATTCTCTGTGTTGGGGAGAGCGGGGGCGGTGTAAACTCTTTCGATTCGTCCGGGCGCATGCGGTCGCGCGCCGACCTGAATGACATTGCCGCCCGTCGGACCAATTGCCAGCGATAAGATAAGTATCAAATAGATGGCTGTCAGTAACAGGATCAGTGGGCGCTGCCAGTAAGTTTTGAGGATCTGGTGGTATAATCTGAAGTGACCTTTCATTGGATGGTCTCCACTTCTGTCTGCGAAGAGACTCCAGAAAGTTCCAGAAAGATTTCTTCCAGGTTCAGATCTTCAACGGTCGTTGTTGCCTGGAATTGATGCGAGAGATTCTCTAGTGTAGCGACATCAAATTCTTTGACTGCCAGCAGTGCGTGATTGCCGTTGATTTCTGAACGCAGAGTGCCCGGAAGTTTGAGGCTGTGTGGCAAGTCCTGCCCGGCTGTGATGCGGATGCGTTTCACCTGATGGATCAGTGTGTCCAGTTCGCCGAAGAAGCCCAGTTTTCCGGCATCCAGAAAAGCGACATGCGAAGCGACGCGTTCCAGGTCGGAAGTGATATGAGTCGAGAACAGAATGGTGTTGTCTTCATCCTCTGTGAATTCGATCAAAGACTGCAGAAACTGACGGCGGGCGACGGGATCGAGACTGGCAACCGGTTCATCCAGCACCAGCAGTTCCGGATGGTGTCCCAGTGCTAAGATCACGGATAGCTTCTGGCGTTGTCCGGTCGAAAGTGCACCGACGCGCTGTGTCTCGTTCAGGTTCCATGCCTTTAACAGGGAATTGACATAGGCCTGATCCCATTGCGCGTAAAAGGCTCCCGTGTACTCCGTCAGTGACTGGACCGTCATCCAGGGGAGCAACGCGGAATCCTGTGAGACGTAGCCCAGGTGTGCTTTGGCTGACTCATCCAGGTCCCAGGAATTCTGGCCGAAAATGGAGCTCGTGCCTGAAGACGCTTTGAGTAAACCCAGGATGCATTTGATGAAGGTTGTTTTTCCAGATCCATTGGTTCCCAGCAGGCCAACGACCTGACCTGCGTTGATTTCCAGATCCAGGCCTGTCAGTACCTGGGTCTGCTGAAACTGCTTATGCAGATTTTCGGCTTGAATGATTAAATTGCTCATGGTTGGTATTCCTGTAACAGCTTGTTGACGACTGCCAGAATCTGCTCATTGTTGAGCCCGAGTTGACGTCCATGCACAATGGCCTGTTCCATCAGTGGCTTGAGCTCCTGCATCCGCTCTCGGGAGCTTCCCGCAGGAACCGACTTTCGGACCATCATTCCCTTGCCACGCACCCGCTCTACGACTTCGTCCCCTTCCAGTTTGGAATAAGCTTTCGAGATCGTCATCGCATTGACACCAAGCACGGTTGCCATTTGACGCACACTGGGGAGCATGTCTCCTGCATTCAGATGACCGCCGGCAATCATCGCATTGATCTGTCCGATGATCTGCAGATAGATCGGCACGCCGGCAGAGGGATGCACTTCGAATTGTGTTGCTTTGATTGCCATTGATTATTACCTCATGTGTATTACTACACTAATACACTAGGGCGGTGGTGTCAATAAAAAAAGAGGAAAATTTGAAAAAGCAGGCAAGACTGATTTCAGGTCAGGCAGACTGATGCGGGAACGATCATGCGTAAGTCAACACGACACGATCAGTTGAAGAGGGGGTATGCAGGAAGAACTCAGAAAATCAACCGAACAGTTCCATGATGGGTTTACCTGTAGTCAGGGTGCGCAGCAGGCCGGTCGGGTCCTGCGGATTGTTGATGGGAATGTCCAGCGCGTGGTAGATTGTCGCGGCCAGCTCTTCGGGGCGGACCGGATTGTGCGTGGGATATTGGCCGTACTTGTTCGATTTGCCGTAGACCTGTCCTCCGGCAATACCGGCACCAGCAAGAATGGAAGAGAAACAGCGGGGCCAGTGCTGTCGTCCTGGTGGATCCTGTTTGAGTACATTCGGTGTGCGACCGAATTCGCCGGTTACTACGACGAGTGTATTGTCGAGCATGCCGCGCTCTTTGAGATCGGAAAGTAAAGCGGCCAGCGCCTGATCAAGGCGAGGCAGACAGAAGCCCATGCCGTACGAACCGTTGCCGAACGCGTTGCCCATCCCCATATTGCCGCCATGCATATCCCAGCTGCTGCTGGGCGGACCCTGCTTGTCATGATCGGCCTGACCGGTCCAGCCATTGACGGTGACAAAACGAACTCCCGATTCGACCATGCGGCGGGCGAGCAGCAGGTTCTGTCCGAGCGGATGCATGCCGTACCGTTCGCGGACTTTGACGGGCTCTTCTTCCATGTTAAATGCTCTGCGACCCTCGGCCCGCGTTAACGCTTCGTAGGTTTTCTCACGCAGGTCAGACCAGTCTTTGACGGTCTGGTCCCGGTCAAGCTTATGCGATTCCAGGTTACTCAATACTGCTTTTCGCTTTTCGAAACGCTGTTCGTCGTAGGGAGCATAGATTTCAGGGGGCTTGAAGTCTTTCATCGCCGGATGATTGTTCGCCGAGCCGACAAACACGGGTGCATAAGCGGAACCCAGATAACCACCGATCCCGATATTCGGGGCGCAGAACACAGGCGGTCCCACGCATTTGATGAGCCATGCATTGGAAACGAAATTGCGTTTGCTGGGTTTAAATTTGGAAACGTAGGAACCCAGGTAGGGTTGTTCGTTCGACATCCCCTGCTGCACGCGTTTTTCCGATTGGCCACTCAGCAGGTTGTGCATCGCGTCAAAGTGATTGC
>JAGQQP010000165.1 GCA_020426085.1 Planctomycetaceae bacterium
CGTATAATGTAAGCTGAAAGGTAGGTGAAAATTCATTATTTTTCTGTACGGAAACAATGACAGGATCGGAAGCCTCAAACAGTTGATCTGTTCGCACCTGATCTGTATCCCGGTTGAAGCCGAAGGTAAATTTCGGTTCTGCACCAATCGTAAACCGCTTGTGCCTGTATTCTACCCGGGCACCGATACTGGGTCCGAACACCCGGTTTTCGACTTTCGAATAGATGGTGGTAGTACGAGGTGTTCCGATTCCGCCACCTGAATCCACGCCAACCTGGTTCATCGTTTCACGCAGACTGATGAAACGAAATCCAAACAGAGGTTGCATCCGGAATCCTTCTCCTGGCAGATAAGGGTCCAGAATATAATTCACACCGGTACCGAACATCTCGGTATTCAGATTCACGGTATAACTTGTGTCGTACACATTTGTGTTGGAAGCCGGATCACCATTGATCGTGAAGTTGGTCACAACGACCAGATCATCATCGGGAATCGAATTCGATTGTGTTGCATAAATGGAAGCAGTGGGTCGTGTCGATTCATTCTTAAAGATTCCCCAGGTGTTCCACTCAATCGCCCCATCCTCGATGGGAAACGCTAAAGTAGCTCGCATCCCGTTCGTATCCATTGAGCTATCCGAATAATTCAAAGCGACACCATCACCTCGTGCAATACCTGTTGAACGGTCAAATACAGGATTAGGCTCTGTCGGGTCCGTAATCCCCAGAATCGGTGCGCTCAATAATACATTATCCGGTCCATCCAGTGACCAGTGCAGATATTCCAGTTTCAGAGACGATGAACGAAACATGCCCTTAATGGATTTATCAATGGGAGAGTCATAGGTCCACCCCCGATCGACCGGTAACTGGCGTACCAGTGATCTGGAATAGGTACTGACGCCTGAGAACAGGCCTGAGTCTTCAATAATTTCCTCATCCACCATGTCGGCATCGCCATGCATGACATATTCAGTTGCGCCATCATCGGCTGCTGCGACTTTAGGCATCCCGACAGGCAAGCCGGTCGAGCACAGCAACACCAGTAGTGCACTCAGTCTGAATGGAGTAATCATCATTACTTTCCAGGATGTGCGACTCATCGATTAAAACCTTGAATTTTTGGATTAAAACACACGAACGTGTTCTTAAACATGAAACTTACTTAGGTATTTGTTTTACGGCAGCAGGAATCCGTTCAAGCTGATCTGGCCATTGAAGGTACCACCACCAGGATTGAACAGGATAAAGCTGTTATTATTTCCGACAGTCGTAACGTTCACAATATTGTTAACACCGGTTCCCAGTGTCAGTGGTCCATTGGTCATCGCGTTGAATCCGACTGCGGTTTCATTAGCAAAGACAGATCCATCGAATAATCCGATGGTATTCGCATCGATAATGACCGAAGAATTGGTCGCATTGATCAGATCAAAGAAGATACCATCACCACCGTTCGCAGTCATATTGATGAAGTTATTATCAATTTGCACATTGGAATTTGCGGCCAGATCCAGGAAGCGAATCCCGGTTGAACCGGTTCCTGCCATCACGATACCCTGATCAAAATTATTCGAAATCAGAATATTTGATGGTCCTTCTGTCGAAACCTGGATACCTTCGCTGTTTGTACCTGCAATTGTAAAGTTATTACCATTGGTAACCTGCAGGGTCAGCAGATCTGCCAGGTCATTGCTGGTAGCATCAATGTTAATCCCCTGGTTATTGGTAGCACCGGTTCCGATAAATGTGTTTGCGTTAGTAACAATGATTGTCTGGGGACCTTCCCAGATCACACTTAAACCGGCAGTATCGGAGACACTGTTGGTAATGCTGTTCCCTTGAAGATTCACAGATAAGAATGAGTCATCCAGAAGACCTCCCGATGCAATGCGAATCGCATCGGCACTGTCATCTGTAATGGTGTTGTCCTGCAGGATAATCGTGAACGCATCATCGTCTGTATCATTCAGTTCAATATTGGCCAGGTAATCAATGGAATGCTCGGTTGTATCGGTACCGTTATCCAGCAGTTCCGAATCGGTCATCTGGAATGTGCGACCATTGATAATTCGGATACCATCGCCGAGCGAATCTTCAACTCGCACACGAGCCAGGTTCACACGCGGGCCATCGTCAACATCTGTTTCATGCCATTCGATACCGGAAACGGTTGGGATCTGAATTTCCAGCCCGTCCAGATTGACGCGTCCGATGTCTTCCAGCCAGACACCATGCGTGGCTGAGGTGATCGTTCCACCAGAATCGATGGTAGCACCATCCCCGGCAATGGAGAATAGACCGGGAGTACGCACCAGACGAATACCGGCACTGTTCAGATAAAAGGCATTATCACCGGTACTGCTGACTGTGTTTAAGTCAGGACCGTTTGTGGGGCCTGCGGTAACGGAGGTCAGATTCAATGAGAGACTGGAATCTTCGATATCAATCGCAGCTGCATCGGTTACCGTAATGATACCACCCGAGGAACTTAAAGTTCCTGAGTTATCATTGGCAATAAATGCCAGGTTATCGATCGCAGTGATATTCAAGTCACCGAAATTAACGTTACCGGGGTTATCATGCACATAGAGGCCAACGGGAGCAGTCACAATCGGATAGGAAATAGGCGTCGTATAAGCCACACTGTTGGCTGTAATATTCAACGAACCGAAACTGACAATCGGTGTGTTATTGAGAATGTGGACTACAGGAACAGTCGCGTTTGTAGTACCGGTTACAGTCGTGTTATTAAAGGAAACGGAACCTGCTGTTCCTCCCTGGCCTGCATTATCGATGTACAAGACAGAGCTGGTTGTGCTGCTGTTGGAGAGCACCATGTTACCCATGCTGATGACAGGACTGTCATCAAGTACGATAAATGCTTCATTCGCTGTTCCGGAAATTGTTGTTGTACCTGAGACACTGAAGGTACCAGTGTTCCCGCCATTATTGAACGAGATCCCTTCACCGGCACTGCCTAAGATTCCAATAGTCCCGCCGAATGAGATATTTCCTGAAGTATTGTTGATATCAATACCATGATCGGTTGCCAGTGAAGTCCCATCGGAGATCGTCGTATTACCGACGACAGACATATTCCCTGACAGATTCTCGACCAGGATACCGGTACTATTTCGGTTCACGATGTTGATATCCTGCATTTGAAAGACACCCGAGTAATCTTCAACGAAGATGCTCGCACCGGTAGCAGAATCAATAACGGTGGCAGGCTGGGCGGTATTTCTGATTGTGACAACGGCATTAGCAGTTCCTCCGGTCACATGAATCCCTTCATTTGTACTGCCTGTAATTGTAACGTTATCCAACACGGCACCACCGCCGATGTTATTGATCAGAACTCCCTGACTGCTCGTGTCATTGATCAGAGACGCTGTCATATTAACCGAACCGCCTGTGGTATTTTGAATCAACACGGCTCGCCCTGCTCCCGTGTTTGTGATGGTACCTGTTTCGTAGCGAATCAGTGAATTACCGCCATCGACGACAAACGCATCACCGGCGGAGTTCGTCACGTTTGTGGATAAAAAGGCCAGGCTGCCAGATGTACTGTTCAGATAAATGCCTTCGTCAACAGCGTTGTTGACATCAACGTAATTGACAGTCGTTTCTGAAACTCCGATTCCGACAATACCGCGTGCAGTAGGATTATTCAGGATGAAGCCGGAGAATTCACTGTCTGACGCGAGAATCACACCATCGCCAACAGTATCGTTAAACGTTGGTCTGAGGAGACTGTTGGGCCTGAGGGGACTTCCATAGAGGGGTGAGTTAGGCAGTAACTTTGATCCAAATCCCTGAATATCAATGTAGTGATCCACTCCCTGTCCTTCACCCAGAATTCGGTCACCAGCGACCAGAGTGATCGGTGCAGCATTACTATATTCGCTGCCAGAATGGGTGAAGATAATATCTCTGTCTGGCCCCGCTTGTGCTTCCGGGATGGTCTGATAAGGATCAAGAACACTACCAGTTCCACCAGGAGACGCATACGAGTCCACATGCGAGATCGTCCAGGGCAGCCCGGTTGCCGGGTTAATTGCCACCAGACCGGTATCGACGATCTTACTCTGTTCGATCACGACATTGTAGTTTTTGCGAATCCGTTCCGCCATGCGATACATCTGAGTGGATTTTTCCATTTCGTTCCACTCAGGCCGACCGGCGAATGTCCAGGTCACATTGAAAAAGACATTGGTATTAAATGTGTCATCGCTCGTGATACTGAGTTCTGTCAGGACATTCGGCAATGGATAGGCCTGCAGACGACCACGCCAACCCCAGACATCCGGACTGTCGGTTGCCTGAAATCCGTAAGTACCAGCATAGGCGCGTGCCTGGAATTGCTGCGCCAGTTCCCCCCAGATGGGAACCCCGATTTCGGCATCGAAACCACGCATCGCTTTTCCAATAGTCCGCGTTTGATCGTACAGAACATTAAAACCAGAGAATCTCTGACTGCCATCATTAAACTCCAGATTCAACTGCTGACGGCGATTACCGATTGGCAGATAAAAGTTTCCGTTGGCATCCCAGTAACGTCCCATGGTTTCAACGTTCAATGCCAGTTGCTGGAAAATTTTGGTGGTTGAATCATCACGGTCATAGTAAAAACTGGCACCGAAGATCCGGTCAGTATCATAATTGTAGAAACGATAGCCCAGGCCTGCCCCACCACCAAGATGACCGCGATTCGTTCTCCACAGACGAAAGTTACCAAACATCATCCCGGCATCATCCGGGTTTTTGGTATGGGTAAACAGGTAAGGCATGGCTTCAATGTGAGAAATGGATTCATCCAGACCAACAGTTTTGCCTGCCTGATGACCTACCCGAAAGAGTGTTCCCATTCCATTACCCGGCACGACCGATGAAATTCCATCAAGCGTATCTGTCGTCTCTGAACCGTCAGCAATGATCGTCGGAAACTCGACTTCATCCTCGGCTAATAATGTTCCTGACATGGCGGAGATCGCCAGAACGATTACGCCGGCAATCAGGCGAAATGCAATTTTCATAAATCGTCCAGAATAGCTTGATGTCAACACAGGCATCTGTTTCACCTCGTCAAAGCACGCTGAGTGCATTTTGGCGTTTTCGTCCCGGTTTGTTCTATTTTGATCTGTCATGAATTTGTTTTGATCTATGACAATTTTTTCAGGAAAATCCATGAGATTATCTCAACAAGTAATCTTCTGAATTCGGTAATGTGCCTGGGAGAATTCTCCACAGACCCGATGATTCAAGTCGTATCAACGCAACGCATACATTCGATGACAGAACATTCCACCACAGGCAGAAACAGTCCCCAGGCGGAGACACGTCTGTTATTGAAGGTCTATCTAAAATTGATTTGTTTACAGGAGTGGGTTCAGTTCGACCGGTGAATCAAGATCAAGAGAGAGGCTGTGATCATGACTGTTTCCTCAAATGAGGCACTGGTCATCCTGATATTGGATATGTTGTGACACCAACCGGGAAAAATCAGCTTTTTCACGGAAACGTGTTACGGTTATTTGATTAGTTAACAGGTAGTTTTTAATGTGAATTGTGACTCGGAAGAATCGTTGAACCGCCTGAAGATCAGACAAGTCCGGTTAGAAAGTAAAACAAGAGAGTTCCGATTGGTTTACTTGTTTTACAGTCTGGAGAGAGAATGATTCTTTGAGTTTTAGAGATGTTGGGCGGGAACATATTCAAAATTCTGATCCAACGAAAGACGAATTTGACATTTCCCATGAGAAATTTTTGACAATTTTAAAAAAAGTCCAGCTAAAAACAGCTTCATATTCCTGCCCATCAACTGATTTTTCCGCTTAAGGCCCTCATTTTTTATGAATCAGCAGCCCTATTTATTGAATCTGGCACTCCGACTGGCTGAGGGTCTGGAGAAGTGGCCAGCGGCTTCTCTGGATAAACATCGCCAGTTTATTTTAGCGCAACAACAGCCAGACGGAGGGTTTTCGGGCAGAGAGGGAGATTCTGACCTCTACTATACCGGCTTTGCAGTACGAAGTCTGGGAATTTTAGGGGGAGTCAAACCGGATGAATGCGAGAAGATCAGCGACTATCTCAGACCTTTTCGAATTGAAAAGCTGTCTACCATTGATCTGTTAAGCTGGCTCTATTGCGCGTTGATAGTCCAAGCTTCCGGCGGAGAAGACCTGCTGCAATCAGCACCTGCGAACTGGAATACTGAAATATCCAGGTCCCTGGAACAGCTGCGAACCGCAGATGGAGGCTATGCAAAATCGGAGCAGGGAGCACTGGGGAGCACTTACCATAGCTTTCTAGTCGTCCTGATCTACCAGCTGATTGGCCTGGACCTCCCTGATCCCAATAATTTGATCCAATTTCTGTTCGATAGACAGCGTGACGATGGAGGTTTTGTCGAAATCTCTCCAATGAAACGAAGTGGAACGAATCCGACAGCGGCAGCAGTGGCCACATTAATTATTTTGGACAGCATGGATGACGAACTGAAAAGTGACGTTTATGACTTCCTGAAACAGGTCAAAAGTTCCGAAGGGGGCTTTCAAGCCAATACCAGGATCCCGTTTGCTGATGGGTTATCGACATTTACAGGCTTACTGACTGCACAGGATCTGGGGCTGGACTCATTGATTGACCTGGAACAGGTACAAAAATTTATGACTGAATGGCTCGAATTTCCCACGGGAGGATTTCGAGGAGCCAGCTGGGATGAACAGGCAGACGTGGAGTACACGTTTTATGGGCTGGGTGTACTGGCACTGCTGGGACGCTGAGTTCTTCAGGAAAAGACAGGAGAACTCAGCTTTGATTATTCGGAAGCGTCTTCCATATACAGCAGGCGACCACAAGACTTACAGAAAACGAGCCGTCCTGAATTGAGTTCAACGCGTACTTGAGGCTCCAGCATCACATTACAGGCGGAGCAGAATTTCCCGGCGACAAAAGCCAATGCACCGGCTCCATGAGTCCGCACAAGACGTTCAAACTGTACTTTAATGCTGTCCGGGATGATCTGCTCTGCGTCTGCGATGGCAGAGTTACACTCTTTGATCTCTTCATCCAGAGAGGCACGCATCGCTTCGAAGTCCTTTTCCATTTTTTTGGCTTCAGCGTGTGCTGCATCTTTTTTCTTGACCCATTCCTGAACTTCCGTTTCAGTGGCATCAATTTTATCCATCAGTTCCAGAATCTCATCTTCCAGCACACTGTTGGCCATCTGGTCCGCTTCAATCTGACCTTTAATGATGTCAAATTCTTTGTTCGATGCTGCGGTATTCAGTTTTCCCTTCAGGCTCAGGATTTTTGCTTCATTGGTTTGCAGATCCAGATTTTTCTGGTGGACCTGTTTCTTCAGCTGAGTGACCTGATCCTGGACCGCTTTCAGCTTGTCTTCCTGTACCAGAGCGAACTGTTCCTTCAGCTTGATTCGCTTGGGTCCCTGTTCTAATTTCTGATTCACATCATGCAATCTCAGATACAAATGATGTAAAGCTTTCAAACTGGCAGCAGTCGTCGACATGTTAAAGAACTCCGGAAACGCTCATTTTTGAGGCAATTAAGGCAGCGCCTCAGTGCTTTTATCTTGTTATAAGGATTTTTGTACTAAATAGCCAGACATACGCTGTAAAACGGAGCGATCTTCTCAGCCTCTCCCGTGAAAACCTGATTTCAGTACAAATCTATCCATAAAAAAACGCCGATCAAAACTGATCGGCGTTTGAATTTCAAATGCTGGCTGATGCAGTGGCATCGGCCGTCTCTTCTTCGGTTTCGCCCTGCCCCCATTCAGGAACCAGGCCTTCTATGAAGCCCTGCAGCTGTTTACTGCGAACAGGATGCTGTAATTTTCTAACCGCTTTGGCTTCAATCTGCCGCACACGCTCGCGGGTTACTTTAAATATCCGACCGACTTCTTCCAGCGTGTAGGTATAACCATCACCCAGCCCGAATCGGAGCTTAATAATTTCACGTTCGCGGTAAGTCAGTGTTTTGAGGACATGATCAATTTTATCTTTGAGCATTTCCTGGCTGGCGGTATTCACCGGGCTGTCCGAATCAGAATCTTCAATGAAATCACCAAAGTAACTGTCTTCGCTTTCTCCCACTGGACGGTCCAGACTGATGGGATGCCGTGAAATTTTAAGGACGCGTCGCGTCTCTTCCAGGCTGATGCCGGCTACTTCTGCAGTTTCTTCCAGGGTGGGCTCGCGGCCATTCTCCTGCAGCAGCTGCTTGCTGACTTTACGCAGCTTCGACATGGTTTCGATCATATGCACGGGAATCCGGATTGTACGAGCCTGATCGGCAATCGCACGGGTAATTGCCTGACG
>JAGQQP010000166.1 GCA_020426085.1 Planctomycetaceae bacterium
CAGCTTAACGTCCTCCCGCACACGCGTTGCGCCCATCTTGACGTACACAGGAATCTTCCAGTCGGTGATCTCTCGCAGTTCTTCGATTTTGATTTTCAGATCATCGGGCCCCGTCCAGTCCGGATGCCGACAGGCCGACCGCTGGTCAATCCCTTCAGGCAGCGTCCGCATCTGTGCCACACGGGGAGAAACTTTCTGCCCCAGCAGCATTCCGCCGCCTCCGGGTTTCGCGCCCTGTCCAAGCACCATCTCAATCGCATCCGCTTTCCGCAGATCGTTGGGATTAAAACCGTAACGCGAAGGCAGACACTGGTAGACCAGCGTTTTCGACGATTCCCGCTCTTCCGGCGTCATTCCGCCATCGCCCGTCGTCGTGGACGTTCCCATCTGCGTCGCCGCCTGACCCAATGCTTCCTTCACATTCGCGGAGAGCGAGCCAAAGCTCATCCCGGCAATGGTGATTGGAATCTCCAGCTCGATCGGCTGCTTCGCATACCGCGTACCCAGCACCGTTTTCGATTCGCACTTCTCACGGTAACCTTCCAGCGGATACCGTGACGCGGACGCGGAGAGGAAAATCAGATCGTCGAAGCTGGGCAAACGCCGTTTCGCACCCATGCCGCGGATCTCGTACAGCCCGTACTCAGCGGCCTGCCGGATGTAAGAGAGGGAATGCTCGTTAAAACTGGCACTCTCTTCGCGTTGAATCGACTTATCCGAACTCACACTTGCTCTCCGCTGCTGTTTGCGTTGCAGTACGTTGTTTAATATTCCTGGTGGGCGTCCGCATTCCAGTGATACAGACTGCGGGCTGAACTGACCCGTTTAAATTCGCGGGCGTCATAATTCATCTCCGCCCGCGACAGCAGTTCCGCTACCTTTTCGAAATCGTCTGCCTGCATCTCTTCTTCCTGGGCGTCGGCTCCAAAACTGTGAATGGACCCGCGGACGTAGATCGTCGCTTCGTACAGCGAATCACCCAGGTTCGGGCCGGCATCACCACAGACCACCAGTGTCCCCGCCTGTGCCATGAAGGCAGAGAAGTGACCTACACTCCCCCCGACCACAATCTCGGTCCCTTTCAGAGAAATGCCGCATCGGGAAGAGGCATCACCTTCAATCACCAGGAGCCCGCCATGTCCCGAAGCCCCCGCACATTCGGACGCATGTCCTTTCACGCGGACCACGCCCGACATCATGTTTTCCGCCACACTCCAGCCGACATTTCCATGAATCGTCACCCGTGCCCGCTGATTCATCCCCGCGATGAAATATCCCGCGTGCCCCAGGATATCGATCTCCACTTCCGTATCCAGGCCGGCGGCAATGCTGTGCAGACCGTCGGGGTTCAGGATCTCCACCCCCGCGGGGCGTTCTTCCAGCAGTTCCCCGTGCAGGTACTCGTTGACCTGGCGGACACTCAAGTCGGTTAAATCAAGCTGTTTCAAACTGACCATGAATAAATCTGTTCCGGAGCCGGCTCATACACGTGAGCATGTTTGATATCGGGCAGGTGTGCCAGGGAACGAAATTCCGAACTGACGGCGACATAATCGTCTGTCTCAGCCACCACCGCGGGCTTACAGGCAAAGGCATCCCGCACGAGCACCATCTTGTCTGCAGTTGCCATCAGGAAGGTGTAAAAGCCGTCCAGTTCCGCCTGGGCGACTTCGATGGCGGTTTCCAGTGTGTCCCCTTCCCGCATCCGCCATTCCAGAAAACGACAGCCCGCTTCCGTATCGTTATCCGTTTCAAAGGCGATTCCCAGGCTCTCCAGCTTCCGCCGCACACTGTAGGGGTTCGACAGCGAACCGTTATGTACCAGGCAGAAATCCTCACCGGCTGTAAAGGGATGTGCGTGAGCCGGGGAGACCGCCGATTCGGTCGCCATCCGCGTATGCCCCACGGCATGCGTGCCCGCCATTTCGCTGAAGTGGAACCGCCGGGCAATTTCTTCGGGATGCCCTTCGTCTTTATAGATTTCAATCGACTGTCCGACCGAGAGCAAATGTACTTCGGGAGCCGTTTTCTTCAGCCAGGCTTTGAATGTGTTGACTGCCACCGGCGAAACCAGGGCAGCATGATTTTCGACAAAGGTGAGACTGGCCTGAGTATCGAGTTCACGTTGACAGCGATCGGCGAGAGACTGCCAGTCGTATTCGATATTGGCCGCATAGAGAGCAAACCGGCGGCTGGTCGTTTCAAGTGGACTGCGAAACAGAGCCAAACCTGCGGAGTCGGGTCCGCGGGTCGCCATGCAGTCGAGCATGGGAGTGACTAATTTTCCCAGATCGTCACGATAATCGCTCCGTCTGGCCAACAGTCCAACAATGCCACACACGGGCAATCGCCTTATTTAAAAAACCACTTCATGCGAGCGAAACACGAAAGGGTCATCAGGAACCAGGCAGGTTCTTAAGATTGCAAGATACCAAACCCGCACGGGATAACCAACTGAATCGGGTTTGATTTATGCTTTTTTCAAAACCGGGAAAAGAACGGCACCGACGACAGCACACCTGAGACAAATGGGCATTAACTGACAGTTGTCGCGCGGTTGCGCAATGCATCGACCAGCTTTCGAATCAGGGCATCTGCCTCTGCATCCGCGGTTTTTAAATCGGCTCCCTGATTGAGGGCCACGATCTGGGCATCCAGTTTCCCCGCCCAGACCTGGCAGCGTTCGACCAGCCAGGCGCGGTCCGTTGCTGACAACTGAGGATGCGGGGCATTAATCAACGTTTCGCAGCCAGCACGAAACTGCTTGAGTCTCGTCTCCAGAGCTGCTCTGGTATCCGTCGGTTTATTGAACCATTCTTCTGCAGAATCGGCCAGCTTATTAAGATATTCCGGCGCGGGTATATCAGCCGTCAATGCACCGGGACGATTCCAGCCCCAGCCGGGAGCGGGCGCGGGCTCCTGATTTAAAAAGACCGCCAGTAGAATCAGCGCAGCGGAGACAAATCCGAGGAGACCAATTTTTCGATAAGACACTGTCTTATACGCGGGTGCCTGCTGCACTTCCACTTTCTCCTCAGCAGACTGTGGCGTTTCCATTTGATTCTGCAGCCATTGCTGGCTTTGCTTCACTTCGGCATCATCACTGGCTGCCAGAATGCGTTCCTGCCAGAAGGTGCCCCCTTCCAGAAACAGACGTTCCTGTAATTCGAGTAATCGTTCCGGGTGCGTTAACAACTGCTGGATCTGCTGCGATGATAATTCCCGGCATCCCTGCTGCAATACAGCGTCTGCCTGTTCCTGCAGGATCTGCTCCAGGGACATTTCTTCAATACTGTTGCTGGCATGGACGGCCGACAGTTGAGAGACAACAGACGTCAGTTCCGGTTTGATCAACAGATCATCGAGCCACTGCTGCAGTTCGTCTGTTTCTTCTGGTAAATTGAAGGCGGTAAGCATCATGCTGTCTCCTTCTGAGCAGATTGAACGCAGTCTTCGAGAAACTGTTTCGCTCGGTGAAAACGGGTCTGGACAGTGGTGTAATCCACCTGCAGCGTTTCGCTGATCTCCCGATGACTCTGGCCGGACAGTCGCAAACGAACAATCTGCTGACGCATGTCGTCCAGCTGGCTCATGCAATCCTGTAACTGCTGTTTTTCTTCCTGATCAATAAACGCCTGGGTCGCGTCATGCAGTTCTGGCGCATACATCTCTGCAGAAAGTGAAGTCATCTTTTTTTTTCGAAATTCATCCAGTAACAGGTTTTTGGCGATCTGAAACAACCAGCCTCGAAAATGGATTCCATCAAAATACTCGGGAATTTTCTGCCAGGCCCGTAACCAGGTCTCCTGGGCAATATCAACTGCCTGCAGATTCGAATGGCAGCGTGTTTTCAGAAAAGCCAGCAGGATGGGAGCATGGCGTTCATATAACACATTGAAAGCGTTTTCCGCTTTCTGCTTTTGCGCAAGAGTCTCGTCCTGACCTTTGATGAGGTCAGCCAGCATTTCATCTGACTGGGGATCGAGATTCTCGCATGTAGACATTTCATTACGATACAATGGATAGAACCGAATCTCAAGCAGATTTTCAGGCCAGCTGATTCCACAGATCGATTCCTGGAATCCGGGCAGACTGCCCCCGGGGAGGAGACAGTCTAGTAACATACCTTGACCCATTTTGTGACGGGCACTTTGACGGTTTTGTAGCAGACCTGACGGACACGATAAGGGTGGCCATGATGATCGTACCGCGTCACGTAATGAAAATAACTGCGAGTCTGGTACTGATACGTGACGACCGGTTGCCACATACAGCGTGCTGGTGGTTGAGCATAAGAGCGGGCTGAGACTTCCTCGCCTGCTGAAATGACAAAGAAACTACCGGCACAGATGAGAGCGAATGGAATGGATTTGAAACGGAACATTGTGAATTCTCCTGAAACTCTGGATCAGAATAAATGGCTGTGAATTACGATTCTCTGGAAATGAATCAGACGAGATTGCTGTATTTTTCCAGCGTTCTTTCGTCGACATCGACTCCATAGTGAATCACGTTGTCCTGTGAATTGATGGTTTCCCCGAGCAGTTGAACCTGAGAGACATCACAGTCAGAAGCCAGGTACAGATTGCTCATATTTTCCTGATGTTCTGCTCCGGTAACGATGAGGGTCACGTGCAATGCGAATGTGAAGAGAGTTGACATGGTTCTGCCTTTCAGTTGTTGCTTTTGGTTTCTGCCAGACTCAACATTGTTCCGGCTTTCAACAGGAGAACGGGGCCGCCCGGAATTTCTTCCCCGGTTTTCTCAAAAAAAGTTGAAAGTCTGTAAAACAACTGAAAAACAGGGTTTTTAATTTCTACGGGATCACAGAATTTCGCTGAAAATCGGATCCATGTAGATATGATGCGACCCCCTGACCCTGGAGAAGGCTCAAACAGCAACATCCCAGAGGGGGACCACCTGTTTCCCGGCATGGAAATGGATCAGGAGGGAAACGTCCAATTCACGCTGTCTGAATTCTCAAAAAAAATCAGAAACACGGGAAGATTTTGGAAGCATGGTCGTTTACATTGATAAATGCCCATTTTGAACTGTCGCATCCTGAGAAATAATAGAGAGGTCCGGCATGAGCCACACCCGTCTTTTAAAATGGAGTACGCTACCCTTTTTTGCCGTAATCTCGATATCGATTCCGGTTCCTGCTGTCGCGCAACAGGATAATCTGGCTGCCGAAGTCAAACAGATCTTCCGTACCCGTTGCCTGGAATGCCACGGCGATACTCGTCGCGAAGCCGACATCAACATTCTCGACCTCAGTACATTTGTTGGTGCAGAGCGCTCCGTTGTGCCCGGCAACGTCGATGATTCGGTGCTCTACGACTATATCGCTTCAGACGATGAAGACTTCCGCATGCCCGAAGCCCCCCGACCGCCACTCACGACGGGTGAAATCGAAACTATTCGCAAATGGATTGAAGCCAAAGCGCCCGCGTTTCCCAATGATGTACCACTCCCCGAGGAAGCAAAGCAGGACCCTGCTTTAGCAAATACCATCGGCACAGAATTCGTGTTGACCGAAATCCTGAAGTTCGTGGAAGCGACGCCCCGCAAGGATCGTCCCTTCCTCCGTTTCTTCAGCAGTAACCATCTCCTGGCGTCCGGAGTGACGGCGGAAGAACTGGTAGAGCAGCAACACGCACTCGCCAAAGCGATCAACCATCTCTCGTGGATGCGCGATATTGTCAAACCGATCACGGTTGATAAAAAATCCAATACTATCTTTGCCGTCGATATTCGCAAACTGGGCTGGCAAAAATCCGATGTAACTCCTGTCTCCCAGCAGGTCCTGCCCGGGAACGAAACGGTTGACAAGTATGATCTGATCTTACTGGAATACCCTTATGGAATCGCATTTGAAAACTCAGAAACGTTTGACCGCCTGTGGGACGTCTATCTGAAACCCGCTGGTCTGATCAGACCCATCCCCTGTCTGCGGATCGACTGGTTCATCAGCGTTGCCACTCAGTCGCCCCTCTATGAAGATCTGCTGGAGCTACCGCATGAACTGGATCAGCTCGAACAGTTGATCGGCGTCGACAGTGAATCAAATTTATCCAGCTTTACGGCTGCTCGGGCCGGCATGACTCTCTCGGGAGTCTCCCGCAATAATCGCATTGTCGAACGACACCCATCCCGCAACGGTGCCTACTGGAAAAGTTACGACTTTCAGACCAGCAAGGGGCTCCAGAACATGTTCGCCGACCCGCTCGACTTTCATTATGCCGGCGGTGAAATGATCTGGAACCTGCCGAACGGTCTGCAGGCATATCTGATCACCGATAACGCCGGCAAACGAATCCTGGAAGCCCCCACCACCATCGTGACCGATAAATTTTCCGAAGATCGAGTTGTGCGAAACGGTTTGGCCTGCATGCGCTGTCACGACCGGGGGATGAAACGTTTTGCCGATAACATTCGCCCTGCCTTTCAGTCCCTGCCTGACAGAACGGGTATGAACAAGCAGGAGATCCTCAAGCTCTACATTGACAAACCTGCAATGGACGAATTGCTGGACCAGGATGAACAACGTTTCCAGACCGCGATGGAACAAGCATTGGGAGGTACCGTGAAACACGAACCACTCACTGCCACCACCCGTAAATTTCTTGATGCACCACTTACCCTGACTCAGGCAGCAGCCGAACTGGGTCTGAAAGAACCGGGACAGCTGAATGCCGTTTTCAAACTGCCGCAGTTCACACAACTGGGTCTGGCTGGCCTCTCTACGGGCGGTGTCATCCGCCGCGATACCTGGGAGGATTACTATGATCGTGTCGTCCGTCAACTGGGGATCGGCACTCCTGTCGCCGCCGTTGATGGTCTGACTCGCCCCGATCATCTGGCTGAAGGACTGGCGCAGAATCTGAAAGTCAGCACCAATAAAAAAGGGAACACTTTTTCGCCCGGCGATGAAATGGTGATTACCATTAAGAACGAAACTGGCGTGGATCTGTTTATTGAACTCGTCGGAACCAGTGCTCGCGGCCGCAAAGTTGCACTCACGAAACAGGTGCTGCCTTTGAAAAACGGAACCGTTTACCGCTTCCCGGAAACAGGTGCGATCAAAATTCAACCCCAGCTGGGGACGGAATTCATTACCGTGTTTGCCAGCCCCCGCAAGTTTGCACCGGGAGTCCTCCTGCGAGGAGAGAATGTCGGCGATCGCTTCATTCACGATTTTTACAGCTACGATCACAACCAGAGTCGTTTCAAAAACAACCCCAGTCAACTGATTAAAAAAACGCTTAATATCGAAACTCGATAAGCGTATCTGAAGATTCACTTAAGTCGGTGTCAGCGGACACCTCCGTCAAGGCTTGGAAGGAATAGATAAGATGAAATCCCTGTTCAGAATGAATCGAATTATCAACGCAATCCTCTGTTTCTGCTCGGTGGCAGCAGTCCAGACAGTTGAATTGCAGGCGGGAACGATTCCCGAAGAAATACAAAAACAGATTCCCGCGGTCCTGAATTACCTGAATCAGCGTCAGCTCAAAAACGTGGGCGTCCTGAAATTCCGAGTCAAAAAACCGGGTGAGAAAGTCAGCAGTGCTGTCGGCCCGTTAAACTCTCTGCTGGCAGATCGACTTGAGGTCGCGCTGATCCTGGGGAATCCCTTTGATGCAGACCAGCAGATCAATATCATCAAAGATGCCAGCAGTCAGGTCGCCGATATTGAAAACGCCAATCACTTGAATGCTGCAGGCCGTGCGGTTTTGTTCGGACCAGAATATAAACTGGCCTGGGGGAACGAAACCGTCAAAGCCGATGCTTTTCTGACGGGCGTTGTACAGATCCACGAAGATCGCAAACACGCGACCATCGGCATTCTCTGTTTCGATAAACAGGGAGGAGACCTGGAAAAGGCCTGTCCGCTGATCGAAGCAGACCTCGACCCGACCACTCTGGGTGAGCTTGGCGAAAGTTTTGTGCTCCGTGGTGCCTTTGACGGCGGTGCGCCGCAACTGACGTTCAAACAGAGTCAGGAGAGAAAAAAGAACGACGCATTAACCCAGACGGTTCGCGTCAAAACCGGACAGAACGAATTCCCTCTCATGGACGATTCTGCCCCCATCAATCTGGAAATTCTCTACGACGGACGGCCCGTTGATATCGAGTTTCGCAACGGGCAGGCTTTCGTCATGGAACCACGTGAAGGGCAGGAAGTACAAATGATTCTGAAGTACTCCGACCTCGCGAAGCGACGTGTCGGTGCTGTCCTGAAAGTGAATGGCGAAAATACTCTGTACCGCCAGACACAGCGTGATATTGACTGTTCCAAAT